>CADCQR010000140.1 GCA_902803685.1 uncultured Erysipelotrichaceae bacterium | reverse complement strand
TATATCACTATGTGAACCAGTTTCTACTAAATATAATATAATTTCATCTTCTTTAATTTTATAAACCAATAACCAATCTGGTTCTATATGACATTCACGACAATTTCTATAATACTTAGTATCTTGAAGCGCATGATCCCTATATTTTGAATCTAAAGTTTCTCCATTAGCAATTTTTTTAACTACTTCGCTTAACTTTTCAATTTTTTTACCTTGTTTAATAATTTTTTTAAGTTGCTTATTAAATTTATTTGATGTAACAACACCATATTTAGTACCAGTAATGCTATTCTTCATTTAAAATATCCTCAAACATTTTATCAACATCATGATATACTTTATATTCTTCAGGATGAGTTTCCATGTAATCAAGTTCTTTTAAAGCTTCAGCAAATTCTTTAGTTGGTTGTTGCTTAACATCAAAAGGTATACCTCTTTCAAATATTGCTCTTTTTAAAAACATATTTATTGCTGTACTCATATTTAAACCTAAACTATTAAACAAATTAGTTGCTTCTTCCTTCACATCGCTAGGAACATTTACATTAATAGCACTTGATAAATTAGACATAATATCATCTCCATTTCTATATAAATATTAACATATTTTTGATATGCCGTCAACATATCTACATATATTATATACATATTTCTTTATATTATATATATCTATTGATATTTTAAATGTTTAATAATTACAAAGTATATGCATATCAGTAATGTAATAAACCATATATACATTGTTACAAATGTTATTTATATTCCTTGTATATTCATTATTCATCACTATGTAGTCATTATTTTTGTTATAGAAGCAATTAATCTTTTCTCATGAGCATTATTTTCATATAGTACTCTACCACTATCAAGATCCATAACAATAATTTCTGATGCAGCACTAATAGAACATGGATATAATAATATTACAAATAAAAATAATATATTAATTAATTTTTTCATTTAATCACCTATCTAGATTATTATATGTAATAAAGAAAATTCTTTTCTTGATAATTATGTGCTATAATATATTCAATGTGAAAGGATTTGATAATATATGGACAATATTAGAACAAACAAAGCTATAACACCACAAAATGAAAACTTTGCAGACTGGTATACAGATGTGGTAAAAGAAGCCAAATTATGTGAATACTCGAGTGTTAAAGGTTGCTTAAACTATTTACCAAACGGTTACGCTATTTGGGAAAACATTAAAAACTCATTAGATAAACGCTTTAAAGAAACTGGAGTAGAAAATGTTTATCTACCAGTTTTAATACCAGAGTCATTACTTCAAAAAGAAAAAGATCATATTGAAGGATTTGCTCCTGAAGTTGCACTAGTTACAAAAGGAGGCGGCGAAGATTTAGAAGAAAACTTCTGTATTCGCCCTACTTCAGAAACTTTATTTTGTGACATCTGGCAACATCTTGTTAAGTCGCATAGAGATTTACCATTAATATGGAATCAATGGAACTCTGTATTTAGATGGGAAAAGACTACACGTCCATTCCTACGTAGTCGAGAATTTTTATGGCAAGAAGGTCACACTTTACATGCGACTCCTGAAGAAGCACTAGAAAGAACAAAAATGATGCTAAATATATACAATGATTTTGTTACAACCGAATTAGCAATTCCGCTAGTTTGTGGCCAAAAAACAGAAAGCGAAAAATTTGCTGGTGCTGAAGCAACATTCACAATAGAGTCTATGATGAAGGATGGAAAGGCACTTCAATCAGGTACAAGTCATTTCTTCGGTAACCACTTTCCAGATGCATTTGGCATTAAATACTTAGATAAAGAAAATAAATTACACAGTGCTTATGAAACTTCATGGGGACTTTCAACAAGAATCATTGGTGCATTAATAATGGTTCATGGAGATGACGCTGGATTGGTACTTCCCCCAAAAATAGCGCCTACTCAAGTCATGATAATACCAATTGCGCAACATAAAGATGGTGTTTTAAATTATTGTACAAGTATACTCGAAGATTTAAAGAAAAATGGCATCAGAGTAAAAATTGATGAGTCTGATAAAACTCCTGGATTTAAATTTTCTCAACAAGAAGTTTTAGGAATTCCATTTAGAATTGAAGCTGGGCCTAAAGATATAGAAAATAATCAAGTTATTATAACTAGAAGAGACAATTCCGAAAAATATACTATTAGTACTGATAAATTAGCTGATAAGATAAAAGAGCTAATTGAAATTATGCAAAAAGATATGTATGAAAACGCTTTAAAGCATATGAATAACAATATTAGACCAGCTCTTAATATAGACGAAATGATTGAAATTGATAAAACACATAAAGGCTTTATAAAAGCCATGTGGTGCGGAAATGAAGCTTGTGAAAATACAATTAAAGAGAAAACTGGTGGATATGGTTCTAGATGTATCCCATTTAATCAAGAAGTTATATCTGAAAACTGTGTATGTTGTGGCAAAGAAGCAAAACATATGGTATTGTGGGGAAAATCATACTAAAAAATACTATTTACTTAATAGTATTTTTTATTTTCTTTGTTATTGAATTAATATCTAATTTATACTTATTTTCAATTTCTTTTATACTTCCATGTGAAATGAACTCATCAGGATATGCAAATGATAATAACTGTACGTCATTAATTTTACTATCTATAATTAATTCCTTAATACTAGAGGATAACCCACCTATTTGAGTATTATCTTCTAGTACTACTACATTTTTTGTTTTTATTATTGATTTTATAATAGTTTTGCTATCGATTGGCTTTAAAAATCTAACATTTATCACTTCAGCAGAAATATTATCATTTTCTAATTTATCGGCAATTTCTAATGTTTTTGACACAGTATTACCTATCCCTAATATAGTTGCATGACTACCTGTTTTAATTATTTCTGCTCGTCCGGATTTAATTACTAGATGCTTAACAATTCTTTTTGTACACTCACCACCACGTGGATATCGAATTACAACTGGTGCCTTTAAATTAATTGCTAGTTCCATCATCTCCCTTAATTCATTATAGTCTGAAGGAGCCATTATAGTAATGTTTGGAATGATTTTAAAAAAAGATAAATCATATATACCTTGATGAGTTTCACCATCTGCTCCAACAATACCAGCGCGATCTACGCACATAATAACAGGTAATCTTTGAGCACAAATATCATGAATAACTTGATCATAAGCCCTCTGATAAAAAGATGAATAAATACTGACAAAAGGAATCATCCCACCCTTAGCCAAACCAGCAGCAAAAGTTAAAGCATGCTGTTCAGCTATTCCAACATCAAAAAATCGATTAGGAAAGTGTTTGGAAAACTCTGTCATCCCAACACCATCCCTCATAGCTGCAGTAATCGCTACTATCTTTTTATTATGCTTAGCGAGCTGAACTAATTTAGCTCCAAAAATTTTCGAATAACTATCTCCACTTTTTTGTTTGAGTTCACCAGTATCTACGTCAAAAGGTCCAATACCATGAAATTTTGCAGGATTAATTTCTGCCGGTAAATATCCTTTTCCCTTTTTTGTTATGACATGAATTAAAACGGGCTCATCAAAATTTTTTGCATTATTAAATATCTCTTGCATAGCATCAATGTCATGCCCATCTACTGGCCCCAAATAGTTTATACCAATTTGTTCAAAATACATTTTAGGAATTATCAATTGCTTAAGAACACTTTTGCTAGTCTCAACCATATGTACAATTGCTTTTCCAACGATTGGTATACTACTCACAAATTTCTTTCCATATGAGTTAGTTCTTCGATATATTGTTCTGCTCCTAAGCCCAGTTAACAATTTATTAACACCGCTTATATTTTTTGAAATACTCATCTCATTATCATTCAATATAATAATTAATTTAGTTCTAGTACAACCAACATGATTTAATGCTTCTAGAGCCATTCCACCAGTTAATGCACCATCTCCAATAACAGCAATTACTGAGTAATCTTTATGACTTAAGTCTCGTGCCTTAGCCATACCCATTGCAGCTGAAATAGAAGTTGAACTATGACCTGTATTAAAACAATCTGTTTTTGATTCCGATGTCTTAGGGAATCCAGATATTCCGTCTAGTTGTCGCATAGTACTAAAAGCTTCTTTTCTACCTGTTAATATTTTATGCACATAAGACTGATGTCCAACATCCCATATTATTTTGTCTTTAGTAACATCAAAAACACTTTCAAGAGCAATTGTTAATTCAACAACGCCTAAATTAGAAGCCAAATGACCACCTGTTTTAGCTACAGCTTTAATCAAAAAATCTCTTATTTCTTGAGATAGCTCTTTTTTCTCTATTAAATTCAGCTTCTTTATGTCATTACAACCACTAATTTTTTCTAGTTGCATTTTTATCACCGCTTTCTAATGG
>CADCQR010000139.1 GCA_902803685.1 uncultured Erysipelotrichaceae bacterium | reverse complement strand
GAAGGATTTCAAGAAATAGATGGGAAAAACTACTTTTTTGGAATAGGCTCAAATAGATTATTACGTGGCTGGCAACTATATAATAATAAATGGTTTTATGGAAGTTTAGAAACAGGAGAATTCTACAAAGGAAATCAAAAAATAGATGGCAGAGATTATTATTTTGATATTAATACAGGAATACTTGGAGGCTTTAAAGAAATAGGAGGTAAAACTTACTACTATAATCCAGACGGTACGCAAGCAAAAGGCATCCAATATATGACAAATAAATTTTGGAAATTTGATGATCAAACTGGTGAGTTTGAAAAATTTGTCAGACAAATTCGTGTTATAGATGTTTCACAATGGCAAGGTATAGTTGATTGGGAAAAAGTCAAAGCATCCGGCAAAGTAGATGCTGTAATATTAAGATTAGGGTATGGAGTAGGATATGTAGATACTCAATTTATAAGAAACAAGAATGAACTGGAAAGATTGGGAATTCCATATAGTGTTTACCTATTTAGTTATGCTGAAAATAAAAATGAATCTTTACAAGAGTCTAACTTCTTTGTAAGCACATTAAAAAATAATAATGCAAAAATTGCATCGAATATATTTGGATTATATTATGACTTAGAAGATTGGGAAATTAAATCCACCGGGGAGAATAGTTATGGCATTTCCAAAGAAACATATGGGGATATCATTACTACATTTGTCGATAATACAGAAAAAAATATGTGCATAAAAACAAGGGTATATGCTTCTAAAAATTATATAGAAACAAGATTTCCAGAACATGTTCAAAACTATGCTACCTGGGTAGCACAATGGAACGATACGTTAACATATAAAGGCCCATATGAAGGCTGGCAATATAGTAGTACAGGCAGTATTCCAGGAATAAACGGCCCAGTTGATTTAGATATATTTTATTATTAATAGGAGTATATTATGATAAACAAAATAAAGAATAATAAATTATTGATGCAAATAATGAAATTTGTAATAGTAGGTGGAATAGCTACAGTAATCGATTTTGCAGTATTAGTATTATTGAAAGAAGTATTTGGTATAAAAGCAGTAATTGCTAATGTAATTTCATTTACGGTATCCCTGATATATAACTATATAGCAAGTGTCAAATGGGTATTTGATGTTAATAAAGAGCAGGATAAGAAAACTCAATTTATTGTGTTCGTAGTTTTAAGTATAATAGGATTAGGTATTAATACATTTATTGTATGGCTATGTGATGCTGTTTTAAAAATTTATTACTTAGTAGGGAAGGTGGTAGCTACTGCTCTTGTAATGATATTTAATTTTATAACGAGAAAAATATTTTTAGAAAAACACTAAAGAATGCCTAATCATATAAAAAATGCTATAATAAAAATAGTAGATTGGGTATACAAAGGAGGCTTTTCTTTGAAAAAATGTATCTTAATAATGAATCCAGAAAGTGGCAAAGTAAAGAACAAAAAAAAATTAAAGAACATTTATGATATATTAAGAAAGTATGACTATGACGGAGAAATAAAGTACACTAAAAGGAAAAATGATGCTAGTAATATTATAAAAAGTCTAGACAACACAACAGACTTAGTTATTAGCTGTGGCGGGGACGGGACATTAAACGAAGTAGTAACTGGTAATCTTCAGAGAGAAAAAAAACTTACTTTAGCGAACCTTCCATTGGGTACAACCAATGATGTTGGAAATATGTATGGACTTAACGGTAGCATGTTAACTAATCTGGAAAAGATACTAAAAGGGAAGCCAAAGAAAATCGATGTGATAAAAATAAACGATAAGCCATTTGTTTACGTTGGATGTTTAGGTGATTATATAGATATGGCCTATAATACTCCCAGAGAGTTAAAGAAAAAATACGGGAAAATAGCCTATATCCTATATGGGCTAAAACAACTGAGAAACAAAATTAATCAATATCGTATCAAGTATTTCATTGATAATAAAGAATATGAAGGAACTTATTCATTTATATTTATTACAAATTCCTCACGTATAGCTGGTATGGATGATATTTATTATGATGTCAAGTTAAATGATAATAAATTTGAGGTGGCGCTAGCTAAGGTGCCAAATAAAAAAGAAATGTTGAAAATGCTTGTTATGACACAAACTAGGGACATTAAAGATATTCCAGGTATTACATATTATCAAACTGATAACTTTAAAATAGAGTTTATAGATTCCCCAAAAACCTCTTGGTGTTTGGATGGAGAAGAATATAAGACAAGTAAAACTAATTTTGCATTTGAAGTAGATAAATCAACTACCATGATGATGCCACGAGAAAACTTAGAAAAATTATTTGACCGTGAGTAGCATAAGAAAGTTATATTATTAGTTGGATAGGAAAAAAGGGTATGAAAAAGAAGTTTAATAAAAGAAGATTTACAATTAAATTAGTACTAAGTTCCATTTATCTGATGGTAATAACCATACTATTAGTATGTTCTTATAGACTATATACAGATAAAAATAAAATCGTACCTTGGGAAAATGTAGAATCTGTAGATGATTATAGCTATATTAAAATAAGTAAAATGTCAGAAAAGTTTGCATATTATGAAAACGAAAACATAGGATTACACTTTGTAATAGAAGAAGAAGATACTGGGCTATGGCATACATACGTTATAGCTATAAATGAAGATAAATATAATGAATTTAAAGATATCATAGATTTTTCATATGAAAGAACAACTAAGAAACCGGAAGAAGTTATTGTATATGGTTATCCTATTATAATGAATGAAGAGTTAAAAAAAATGATATTAAATAACATAAAGAACTTTTTACCAGCAGATAATGAAGTCGAGATAACTAAGGATAACTTAGAAGAATACCTTACTAACAGTTATTTAGATACGACCAAAGAAAAAGTAGACAAATTTGATTATGTATTATTCTTTAGCCTATTGCTTCTATTTATAATGGTTGCAGTATTAGTATTCACACTATTTGATAAAGATAAAATGGTTGATAACTTAGAAGTTAAAGCAGAAAATATTGAAATTAATACCAAGAAACTTTTTAAAAGAAAAAGGTGATAAAATTGAATTTTTTAGAAATAACAGAAAAAGAATATTTAAAATATTGGGAAAATCATCCTAATAAAGCCTTTCTTTCTTCACCAAAGATAGCACAATTAAGAAAAAAACAGGGATGGAACGTATATTATGTGGCGGAGAAAGAAGAAAATAACATACTAGTAGCAGCAATGCTTTTAGCTCACAAGAGACATTTTGGTGTTTATGAATTTTATTCACCACGCGGCTTTTTAATGAATTTTTCTGAAAATGAAAAATCACTTAAATTAATTAAAATATTTACAGAAGACTTAAAAAAATTTATCAAAGAAAAACATGGATATATATTAAGAATTGATCCATATGTTATTAATAAAGAAAGAGACATAGATGGAAATATAGTAGAAAATGGAGTCGACAATTCCAAGATAAAAGAAAAACTTTTGAGCCTAGGATATAAGGAAGTACCACAAGCAAGAAAAGAACAAGTAGGCTGGATGTTCTCTCTTAATTTAAAGGGAAAAACAGAAGAAGATATATTGAAAGAAATGAAGCCTGGAACTAGAAACACTATTAGAAAGGCAGAAAAATTAGGCATAAATGTACGAGAAATTTCCTATGATGAATTACCGGAATTTTATAACATCATGGAAGAAACGTCGAAGAGAAAAGGATTTTCCAATAGAAAGCTAAGTTATTATCAAGAAATGTATAAACTATTTCATGATAGTAAAGAAGTCAAATACTTTATCACTTCTTTAGATCTTAATAAATATAGGAATAATCTAAAAAAAGAAAAAGAAGAAAAAGAAAAAGAATTAAATATGTTAAATGATGCTAAGTATAATGACGGTAAAAAGAAAAGCTTAATTCAAGAAATAGAATCAATTGATAAAAGAATAACAGATGCAGAAGCCATAATAGAAAAGGAGAATAGAGAAGTAATCAATCTTTCTGGATCCATGTTTATGCTAATAAAACCAGAAATCATATATTTATCAAGTGGTAATTATGAAGAATACCTAAAATTCAATTCTCAATATTTAATTCAGTGGGAACTAATAAAGTATGGAATAAAACACGGTTTTGATAAACATAATTTCTATGGTATACCAGAAAATATTAATACACACCCAAAAGATTATGGGATTTATGAATTTAAAAGGGGATTTAATGGTTATGTAGAAGAATTGATAGGCGAGTATGAATTGCCAATAAGTTATCACTATAATCTTTTTAATTTCATACATAAAGTAAAAGATATACTAAAATCAAAGAGATCCTAATAAAAATAGTTAGGATTTTTTCTATAAAAGTTTATATATATTTAGAGAGCTGGTTAAAAGGGTTGACTAAGGATAACAAAATGCCTATATTTATACCAGTGAATAGTGTACTAGCTAAATAATAGTGAAAAAGTATCAATTTACTAATATAATATTAAAAGGTGAGTAATTATATGAAAAAAAAGAAAATAGCTTTTGCTCTTATAATTCTGATATTGTTGGTCTTATCAGCTGTAAGCATACATTTTTATAAAATTGCTACAGCAAAAGTAGAAGTAAAATTAAAATCAACTAGAAATATAGAGGTTTATTCTAAAGTTTATCTAAGTGAACTGATTACTAGTATAAATGGCAAACTAATGGAAGATAAATTATTACAAACAGATATATTAGGAAATCACGAATACAAATTTTATTATATAAATGATGACAATATCAAAGTGTCATATATTTTAAACTATAACGTTCAAGATACTACACCGCCAATTATTGGCGTACCTTCAACATTTTCAGTTACAAAAGGATATGAGGCTAATCTATCTAGTGAGTTTTTTTGCGGTGATAACTATGATGATAATCCAAAATGCACCATAGAAGGGGAATATGATTTAAACCAAGAAGGTGAATATAACTTAATATACAAAGCAAAAGATAAAAGTAATAACGAAACAACTCAAAAATTTAAGCTGATAGTGCAAGAAAAAAAGAATTCTAGTAATTCTTCCAATAATGCAAATATCAAGACACGTAACTTTCTAGATATCAAAGAAAAATATAAAGAAAAAAATACAAAAATAGGTATAGACGTTTCAAGATGGCAAGGAAATATAGATTTTAAAAAGGTAAAAGAAGCCGGAGTAGAATTTGTTATGATTAGAGTTGGTAGTGAAAACTCTGACGGAGAATATTTTGTTGATCCAAAGTTTGAAGAATACATAAATGGATTTATAAAAGAGAAAATACCAGTTGGAATATATTATTATTCATATGCAAGTAGCAAAGAAGCTGCTGTTAAAGAAGCTAAGTGGGTGGTCAAACAAATCCAAAAATACGAGATAAAACTGCCTGTAGTATTTGACTGGGAAAATTGGAAACGATTTCATGAATATAAAGTTAGTTTTCATACTCTTTCTGAAATAGCAGAGGCGTTTTTAGATACAGTAGAAAAGTCAGGATATCAAGGAATGCTTTATAGTAGCAAATATTATTTGGAGAATATTTGGTTTAAAACAAATCACAAGATTTGGCTTGCGCATTATACAGAAAAGACAGATTATAAAGGGGACTACTACATATGGCAGCTGTGTAGTAATGGTAAAATAGATGGAATTAATGATAATGTCGTTGATGTTGATATACTATATAAAAATAATACTATTATCCAATAATTTAGTTATTTTACAAGTATATCAATATATTATAATTGGTCATACTTTGTAGCTATACAAAAGATAAAAATTAACATTATAAAAATTAAGACAAAAAGTTTAAAACAT
>CADCQR010000138.1 GCA_902803685.1 uncultured Erysipelotrichaceae bacterium | reverse complement strand
TAAAACATTATCCGATTTATCAATTATCTCAACATCAGTAACTTTAAACTTTTCTGCGGATGCAAAAGCACTATAACCACAAAAAATTAAAGAGCAGAAAAATAAGAATGTAAAAACATAAATAGAAATTTTTCCCTTTTTTGACAATTTATACTTATTCATAAATTATATCTCACTACCTTATACTATTCTCTTTACTTATAACACAAAACCAATATCTATACAAGGCTTTATTTTTTAATCAGTCTTTAATTTTTTGGTAAAAATATTAGATAACAACAATTATTGTTACTACATAATATATAGTTTGTATCATTATTTTATATTTATAACCCAAAAACATTTTAATATAAAATTAACATTAAAAACAAAAAGACCATCAGTTTATCTGGTGGTTTCATAAAAACTATCTATTAATGCCTCCCAACGGCAATATTTCATCTTCTAACTAAATTTAAATTCACTTTAATTCTTCTTTTATTAGTTTTATCTCTTTTTTTATCTTTAATCTTTTCAAATAAAAATTTTTGGGTAACAATGATAACATTAATTCTCTTGTCTTCAATTCTCTATCATAATATTCATTAAATAAATTATCTTTCTTTATTAAGAATATAGGGCCAAAAAAATATTGTCTCTTGGTATATCTTTTTTTACCCTTTTTTAATACTACAATTTGATATATAAACTTTTTTTCTTTTACAAAGACTTCGTCATAAATATAAAAACCATTTTTACATAAATATAGTTTTACATCTTCTTGATAGTTATTTGGACTTATTATTAATGTTTCTATATTTTTCAATTTTTTAGGGTTATTTTTAAATATGCCAATCATATTTCGGCCACCCATACCGCATATTATTACCGTATCTATATCATTAGTATATGGATCCAAACCATTTCCTAGTCTAACTTCTATTTTATTTTCTAATCCCTCTCGTTTAATGTTAGCTTTGGCTTGTTCTAATGGGCCTTCAGCTACATCAGAAGCTATGGCAGTTATGCCTCTTTGGCTTTTCTCCAAATATATATCTAAAAATGCATGGTCACACCCAACATCCAAGCAAGTACTATTATCTTGAACTAAATCTCCAACCGTTTTTAATCTGTTATTTATTTTCATATTAATCTGTTAAGAAATCTTTTAATTTTCTAGACCTTGATGGATGTCTTAACTTTCTTAGAGCTTTAGCTTCAATTTGTCTTATACGTTCACGAGTTACACCAAATATTTGACCAACTTCTTCTAGAGTTCTACATTGTCCATCATCTAAACCAAATCTCAATCTAAGTACTTTTTCTTCTCTTTCTGTTAATGTTTTCAAAACACCGTCTAATTCCTCTTTCAGCATTTCTACTGTTGCATATTCTTCAGGTCCAAGTGTCATTGTGTCTTTGATAAAGTCCCCTAAGTGTGAATCATCTTCTTCACCTATTGGGGTTTCTAGTGATACTGGATCTTGAGATATCTTATATACCTCTCTAACCTTTTCAACGGTAATACCTAGCTTTTTGGCAATTTCTTCATCGGTTGGTTCTCTATTTAGCTCTTGAGTTAATTGACGTTGAATTCTTGCCAATTTATTTATTGTTTCTACCATATGAACAGGTACACGAATTGTTCTTGCTTGGTCGGCGATTGCACGGGTAATAGCTTGTCTAATCCACCATGTTGCATATGTAGAAAATTTATAACCTTTAGATGGATCAAACTTATCTACGGCTTTCATTAGTCCGATATTTCCCTCTTGTATCAAGTCTAAAAATAGCATTCCACGTCCTACATATCTTTTAGCTATAGAAACTACTAGACGTAGATTTGATTCAGCTAACATTCTTTTTGCTTCCTCATCGCCTTCTTCGGCTCTTTTCGCATATTCAAATTCTTCATCTGAGGTTAGCAAGTTAATACGGCCGATTTCCTTTAAATACATCCTAACAGGGTCATTAATTTTTACATCTTTGGTTAATGTCAAATCTTCAACATTACTATCAATAGTAATGTCTTCACCAGTAATGTCATCACTACCATCTTCTGATGTTATTTCTATTCCTGCTTCCATCAATGCATTATATAAATCGTCTAATGAATCACTGTCCATTTCTAGACCTTTTAATTCATCTACTAATTGCTCATAAGTAACAAATCCTTGTTTTTTTCCTAATTCTATTAACTTACTTTTTCTTTCGTCTAATGTCTTAATTTCTCCAACCATATCTATTCTCCTATCCTCAAATTTCTAATCTTTTCAACAATTTTAGCTTGCTCTAAGGGATCGACTTCTTTCTTCATTAAATTGGTAAGCCGATTAATCTCTTGTTTCTTACCATACTCTCTTATTACTTTAAAATATAAGAATAGGTCATCCTTTGTAGTATTTTCTATATAATTTGCTGCTATTATTTCATTATATAAATCACAAAGCGAACTTTTATCATGAATGTAAGTATAAAAATCTGCCACGTTTATTGAACCATATTTATTATAGTAATATATTATTTCACTAGCCAATGCGCGCATTGCTTCAGTTTTAAATACCAAATGCTCTCTTTCTACGCACGTTATAGCAAAATCATTAAAAAACATAAAATAAATAACTTGTTCCATAGCTTTTATATACTTGTCTTTTCTTTTTATTTCTTGTTTTACAGACTGTACTTGGCTCAATTTATTTAATTGTATTTTATTGGCATTTTTTGATGTTAGCTCCTTTATGCGCATATCGAGTGTATTATACCCTATATTAAACTCTTTTTCAAGTCTTTTTAATATTACTTCTATTCTTATAGGATCTGTTAATTTTGAAGTTTCTTCTAATACACTATTTATATAATTTGCAGTTTCTTCGTCACTTTTAAAGTTTACTTTTTCTTTTAATTTTGCCAACTTGTAGTCACTGAAGTTTAGTCTAGCCTCCATTAAACTTAAAAATTTATCTTTTCCATTTTTTAAGATATAGCTATCTGGGTCTTCAGGAGATGGAAGAGGTATTACTTTAGGTTCAATACCTTGTTCTAATAAGTTTTCTCCTATACTTAGTGTTGCATGTACTCCAGCATCATCACCGTCTAAACATAGTATTATATTATTGGAAAGTCTTTTTAACAGACTAATTTGTTCCTTAGTTAACGCTGTCCCCATAAGAGCCACTGTATTTCTAATATCAATCGTACTTGCTCTTATAACATCCATAAATCCTTCCATTACGATAACACATTTTTCTTTACGGCATTCTTCTCTAGCAACATGATAATGATATAATAATTCTCCTTTTTTAAATATCTCCGTCTCTTTTGTATTAAGGTATTTATTCATATCAGTATTTTTATAAATACGTCCACTGAAGCCTACTGCCTGCCCTATTGTATCATAAAGAGGAAACATTATTCTTTCTATATAAACATCATGGTCATCATTTGATAATCCTATTTTATTCAAAGTTCCTAGATCATAATTCTTATTTAACAATAATTTTGTTAAATCATCTTTTTTATCTAATGATAAACCTATTCCAAATTCTTTAATGACATCATCTGTAATTTGTCTTTCTTTTAAATAATTCTTGGCAGTCTTTCCAATCTTTGAAGACAGGTTATTTTGAAAATATTTTACAGCAAAATTATATGCTTCATATAACTTATCATATTTGGTATTTTTTTTAGGAAGTAAAATTCCACTCGTATTAATTCCTACTTTATCTCCTAATTCTTTAAGTGCTGTTTTAAAATCTATGTGTTCATACTCCATCAAGAATGTAAAAACATTCCCAGTGGCATGGCAGGAAAAGCATGTGTAAATCTGCTTTTCTCTTGATACACACATAGAAGGTGAACGATCATCATGAAAAGGACATACACCAAATAAGTTTTTTCCCCGTGCTACTAATGGAATCCGTTCTCCTATGATGTCTACTATATCTATTTTAGAACGAATCTCGTTTGCTAAATCATTATTCACAAGACACCACCACCGCATAATGTACTATTATATATCATTTTTTTATTTTATTTACAAGCTTTCTTTATAAAAAAACAAAAAAGCTATAAGCATTAGCTTTTAATTTATTACATTTATATTAATGACTTTCGAGTAAATGTTCTAACATCCCTATTTACATAAATATCTACTACACCCTTATTAACTATTTTAATGAATCCTAAACCTGATATAACTATATCTTCATCATATTTAATATCATATGTAGTTTTATTTAAATTTTTTAGTTCATCATTATTAAATAAATTTAGTAATCTCTTTACTTTCAAATCATTTGAAACGAATACAGTAAAACTATTTTTTTCTCCTTCAACATAATCAATTCTTATTAAATCTTCTATAATAATTGACTGATTCTTTCTTAATTGATAAGTTCTAGGTTTAATTTCTTTCTTTGGAGATATTCTTTTTACCATTTTCTCATCAACCTGATTTAAAATTGATCCAGCATCTACTAATCCAGGCGTATCTATAATATTTAAATGATCATTTATTTCTATATTTACAACATTTAATGTAGTACTTGGAAGTGGAGACATTGTCAATTCTTGGGCTGATTCAGAATAATTCTTTATAAGTTTATTTATTAAGGATGATTTCCCAGCATTAGTATGCCCTACTACATATACATTTCTACTTGTTTGATAATATTTTATTCTTTTCATCAAATAATCTATATTATAATTTTTATTACAGCTTACAACTATTACTTCTTCTAAATTTATATCCATTTCTTTTATATATTCAATTAATTTATTTTCTTTAACTGATTTTGGAAGAGCATCTTTTTTATTCAAAACTAAAATCATTTTATTAGGCAAAATATCTCTTATACTTGTAAGATCTTCTTCTAAATTAAGTAAATCTGTTATATATAAAACTAAATCATGAGTCTTACCAACATTTCTCAATATATCTAGGTATTCTTCATTAGATTTAGTTACAGTCTGATATTCTCCATAGTTTTTCATTCTAAAACATCTTTGGCATATATCATTCTCTAGACTAGTAATATAACCTTCTTTTAATATATTTTCATCTTGAAGTTCTACACCACATCCTAAGCATTTCTTAGAAGTCGCCTCATTATTCATAATACTTCCCTCTTTCGAATAATCCTCTTTTTTCATAGCGCTTTAGTATCATTTCTTCTATTATACGGTTTAAGCTAGTTATTTTTAAATCTTTTTTACCTAACGGATCAACTAATATAGTTTTTATTTTATACCTCTTTCCTGCAAAAACATCTGTTATAACTTGATCGCCAATCATAACCATTTCTTTCTTTAAAAATTTATAGTTTTTCTTAATATATCTCAAAGCTCTAGTTGATGGCTTCATACTCCATGATACTCCGCCTACGCCTAATTCTTTTAAATAGGGATTTATTCTTGTCTTTGTATTATTACTACAAATAAATATACAGAAATCATCTTGTAATTTTCTTAATAATTCTTTTGTTTTTTCTGGGCATTTTATATTAGTTATTAAACCTAATGTATTATCTAAATCAAATACTAAACATTTTATGCCCTCTTCTTTCAATTTATCATAGTTAATAGAATATATATCTTTATAATATTTAGTTGGTTTAAAATATCCCATAATAATACCACCTGGTAACAATTATAAACTATTATTTTTTATTTATCAATTTTTTTATGTTTAAGAAACTCTCTTAGCATTTTAGTTAAAGCTCTTTTTTCTATTCTGGATACATAACTTCTACTTATACCTATTTCTTTTGCTATTTCTCGCTGCGTCTCTTCTTTATTATTCCCTAATCCATATCTTTTACTTATTATATTTTTTTCTCTTTTAGTCAATATTTTTAAATATTTTTTTAGCAAACTAATATTATCTTTAAGTTCAATTTCATCAATAAAATCATTACTTTCTACTTTCAATATATCAATAATTGATATTTCATTTCCCTCTTTGTCATATCCAACATAATCATTAAGAGATACATCTTTTAAATACTTATTATTCATTCTAAAATACATAAGAATTTCATTTTCAATACACCTTGCACAGTAAGTAGTAATTCTTACTCCTTTGTCTTTAGAATAAGAATCTATTCCTTTTATTAAACCAATAGTTCCAATACTAATTAGATCATCGTTATCCTGGTAAGATTTATCAAACTTCTTAACAATATGTGCTACTAATCTTAAATTGTGTTCAATTAATTTACTGCGCGCATTGGCATCTTTTTTTAACATAAGATCAATGTACTTTTCTTCTTCTTCTCTATTTAATGGCTCTAAAAATACATCATTTGAATAAGAACCTGTAAGACAAAATATATTTTTAAATAACTCAATAATACCAAAAAACATATAACCTCCTACAAAATTATATGTTTTAATATTTATTTTACTATTTTTTGTTTAATGTTATTAAATGTACTTAATAAAAAATCTTTATTTAAAACTACACAGTAGATGACTACTATTAGTAAACTAATTATATCAATTAATATATTTCTTTGATAATAGCAAATTATAGCAAATGAATATATTAATATAGTTTTTAATAATAATTTATTTTCAAATTTTATATTTATATACTTCTTTAAATCTATATGTCTATATATCATCATACATAAATAACTTATCGCTGTTGATAATGCCGCTGCATATAAGCCAAACCATTTTATAAATACAATATTTATCAATATATTTATAATTGCTCCTATTACAGAAGTAGTTGCTACCTGTTTAGTCATTTTCTTGGCAATATATATGGCACTATATAAACATAACAAAACGTTAAATATACTTCCTAGAACCAATATTGGAATATAATAGAATGCTTCATCATAGTTAATATTTATTAATAAAGGAAATACAAATGGCATACAAGCAATCATTCCAACTCCTAAAGATGTAAATAACTTAACTACAGTATTACAAACATCAGAAAAGAATTCATCTCTATCTGGTGAATCGATATGTAAGGCTGCTGATTCTGACCAAGAAAGATTAAATATACCTAAAAGAGATGATAAAATAGTAGGAAATTTATTTGATACAGCATATAATCCATTTGCCGCAGCTCCTAAAACTAGATTAATAATACTTCTGTCAGATACATTTACTATCCACCAGCTTACTCCATTAGGTATCAATGGTATTGA
The DNA here is from genome assembly GCA_902803685.1 of uncultured Erysipelotrichaceae bacterium. Next base: position 195 of record CADCQR010000138.1, on the reverse strand, counting down.
ATAGGCGTTCATGTCTTTTATTAATTTTTTATTAATAAGCCGTATATCAATCATTTTATATAGTTTTAATCTTAAGAATAAGTATAAAGAACATAATCCATTAGCAATAGCCATAGAAATAATCATTCCATCTGCTCCAAAATTAAATCCTACAAGTAAAATAATATTACTTATTATAGTCGCAACTCCAGTAAT
>CADCQR010000137.1 GCA_902803685.1 uncultured Erysipelotrichaceae bacterium | reverse complement strand
ATGTGGTCAAGCTATCAAGAAATGTATTTAAATATTGATAATGAGAAAATGCTAATCGAAAAGCGATTAGAAATGGTAAAGTTTGCAAATGAAACAAGTATTAAGAAAGCAGCTAGGTTTTATAGCTGTAGTAAGAATACAATAAAGAAATGGTGTAAAAGATATTTAATTTATGGATTAAATGGTTTATTAGATAAATCCAGAAAGCCTAATAATAGTCCCAAAAGAATACCTCAAGAAGATATTGATAAAATTACCAAAGTAACTCAAAATGCTAAAGAAAAGAAAAAACATATAACAGTTAAAAATGTTAGAAAGAAGTCTGGAATTAATAAATATTCTGATGGTACAGTAAATAGATATATTAATAAGGCAGCTGGCAAAAAGAAAAATAGAAAACATACTTGTACTACAGGTGGTGATGTAAGTTGGAAAAAGAAATTATTACCTTGACAATTAATTCAAATAGATATTAAGTATCTAACAGATATTGATAATCTTAAGCCATACTTTGCTAATAATAAAAATGGATATAATGGTATAAGATGTAAATATCAAATAACAGCTAGAGATGTAGCAACTGGTGTAGAAATCGTAGCTTATTGTGAAGATAAATCAGTAACATACACAAAAATATTTTTAGAAGAAGTTTCATATCCTTTTTTAAAGCAATTTAAAGGCTTGAATTTAAAGAAAATAATAATTCAAACAGACAATGGATCAGAATTTACAAACAGATACAAAAAGACTTATGGTAAAGAACCAGAAAAGTCATCATTTACAATATTCGTTGAAGATAAGTTTAAAAAGCACCGAATGAATATGCCAGGACATTGTACAGCTGATAGTGATGTAGAAACATTTCGTTGGTTAATTGAAAGAGATTGCTTAGCTTGGGATTGATATTATTGATGATGAATCTTTAATCAAATATACCACTCTTTATATAAAAGAATATTTACATACAGAAATAAAAACAAGAAAATATAGTCCAATAGACAAAATAAAAGAGACATACGAAATAGATAATATAATCTATCCGATGCCTCAAATTCTACACACATAGTCTTTCGGACTACATCTATATTATATAACAAAATCGTTATATTTCAAAAATTCTTTGGTACTTTCTTATAAGAAAGTACATAAATGCGAACCTTTCTTGGCTTCTTTGATTACTTTCTTATCCATATAAAAAAGTAATGCCTGCACGGCAAGTACAAATAAAGTAAGAAAGGAAATATTAAACTATGAAATTATTTTTATACATTAAATTACATTATTTAGATTTAAAATTAAACTACCTAAATAAGAAGTTAGATAAATTAAGAGAGAGATGCAAAAGAGAATATTTAGGTCTCTAGTAAATAAACTATTATAGAATTTGAAAAAAATCGCCTATGCAGACGATTTTTTAGTTTTGCATCAATTAGTCACTATGTCTTGACAAAATTCAGTATCGAAATTAAAGATGATGATGGTAATAGAGAATCAAATAATATTTTTGTTACTGATGCTGGTAATTTAGTTAGATTCGTAAATAAAAAGAATAAGATTATTAATAAACCAACTGATGAGGGTATATTTGTTACATATAAACTTGTTGAAAATGAAGGATATAAATTAGGTGATACTATAAAATGGCATATTTATGGTGATAATACTTATTATTCTTCTAAAATAATTGGATTTAATAAAGATCCACAAAATCAAAATATTACAATGACTAGAACTTACTTAGAAAGCTTAGGCGTTGAATATAAAGCAGATTCTTTATATGCAAATGAGGATTTATCTGATATTAAAGATATTGCTAATGTTGAAACCATTCAAAATATAGATAGTTTAAAAGATAGTATGAGTAATATGTTATCTATGATGAAAACTATGTTAGTTTTAATTATTGCTATAGCTATATTATTAGGTGGTATTATTATTTATAATTTAGGTATTTTATCATATACCGAAAAACAATACCAGTTCGCTACTTTAAAAGTATTCGGATTTAAAGATAAACAGATTAAGGATATATTTATTAAGCAAAATAATTGGATTGCAGTTGCATCTATTATTATTGGATGTCCTTTAGGCTTTTATTTAACTGATTGGTTATTTAAAACTGCTATAGAAGAACATTACGATTTTGGGGCTTATATAACTATTAGGACTTATATTATAGGTGCTATTGGTACTTTTTTAGTTTCATATTTTGTATCTAAATTCTTAGCTAGAAAAGTTAAGACTATTGATATGGTTAGTAGTTTAAAAGGTAATGAGTAGTGTAAAATTCATAGTTATTATTTTTGATTTTAGTACTGTTTTTATTAGTGTTATAATAGTATAAAAGATAGGAGAAGATTATGTTATATATTGGAATGATTTTAATAGCGTTAGTTGGAACGTTTTTACATTTTTTATATGAATTAAGTGGCCATAATAAATTTGTAGCGATTTTTGCTGCTGTTAACGAGAGTACTTGGGAACATATTAAGATTTGTATGACACCAACTATTTTGTGGAGTTTGTATGATGGGTATGTTTATGGAATTAATAGTAATTATTTTATAGCTAAAGCAACAAGTTTATTAGTTATAATTTTGGTAATACCTTTATTATTCTACTCATATACATTGATTACTAAAAAGTCAATTTTATGGGTAGATGTAATATGTTTTTACGTAACTGTTATTTGTTCACAACTAGTTTTTAACTATATAATTAATATTAATTCATTACCATTTATTTATAATTATCTTAGTTGTATTTTGTTATGTGTAGAATTTGCGGCTTATATGTTTTTGACTTTTAATCCCTTAAAGAATTTTATTTTTGAAGATCCAATTTCTCATAAATATGGGCTTTCTGGACATACTGAATTTAATCATCATAATCACAATCATTAATGATATTCTTTTAATAGTGCGGATAAATATTCCGCTTTTTTTGGTATAATCTATGTTTGGGTGATTATGGTATGATACTTAATATAAGTGGAAGGACAGATATAGTTGCTTTCTATTCCGAATGGTTAATGAATAGATTAGCGGAAGGGTATATAGATGTTAGAAATCCATTTAATCCTAAAATGGTAAGTAGGATTATGATGGATGATGTAGATCTGTTATTTTTTTGCACTAAAAATCCAATACCAATATTAGATAAATTAAATGATATTAAAAAGAAAGTGTATTTTCATGTCACTTTGACATCATATAAGAGGAATATTGAACCTAGTGTACCATCTAAAAAAGATGTTATTAGGGCAATAATAAAATTATCAAATATGATTGGAAAAGAGAATATTGTGATAAGATATGATCCAATATTTATAAATGATGAATATACATTAGAATATCATATTAAGGCGTTTAATAAATTATGTGAGTTATTAGATGGGCATATAGGTAAAATATTAATTCATTTTATTGATGACTATAAAAATGTTAGAAATAATTATAATGTTTTAAAGTACAGAAAGTTAACAGAAAAAGATTATGAAGTTATAGGGAAATCATTTAGTGAAAGTGCTAAAAAACATAATATAGTAGTTTATACTTGTAATGAAGAAAGGGATTTAACTGAATTTGGATTTGCTAAAGAAGAGTGTATATCTAAGGAGTTAGCATTTAAATTGACTGGTAAAATTTATAAAAAAAAGTGGAAAGCACGGAAAGATTTAGTATGTCAATGTGTAGAAATGGTAGATATAGGTGTATATAATTCTTGTAAGCATTTCTGTAAATATTGTTATGCTAATTATGATGAAAAACAAGTTAATGATAATTATAATAGGCATAATCCAAAATCATCTTTATTAATTGGTGAGCTTAATGAAGATGATATAGTGAAAATAAGGAAATAAATGAAAAGCAATTTATTTCGGTTAAAATATAACGATATACATTTTCAGATAGTTTATATGATAAATCAAAATGAAAATGAAAATTATTAAAAGTAGAAAATACAGGCGTAAACTTATTATTTGGTGATAAAAGATAACATTTTACAATAAAAAATT
>CADCQR010000136.1 GCA_902803685.1 uncultured Erysipelotrichaceae bacterium | reverse complement strand
TTTTTGACATATTAAAACACATCCTTGATACTATTCTATCATGGATGTGTTTTCTCCCAAAACGCAGAGTTTATGATTTTATCCTGAGAATACTAAAAAAGTTATTGACATATCCATAAATTTTTTGTAAAATTAAATTGTAATCTGAAATGTTTGGTTTATGTATTGGTTTGTCTTTTGAACAGTACATAAACGGTAAATGAGCATGGTTCTATGGTAAGTTAGCTGAGAACAGATTATGGATATTGTAGAGAGAAAGAAAACTCTTAATGGTTAAGTATATTTATATTGTTACTGATAATAATGGATATAAATATTAAAAACTCGGTCATCTAGGATGACTTTTATTATAATTTTATTTAAATATTTATTGCTTGATAGTACTCATTATTGTCGTAATATTTTTATAGTTTAATTATGTAATAATTTTTTGCTGAAAAATATTGACTTTATTTTTTAAATGATGTATCATATCATGCGAAAGGAGATAACTGTATATTTTTTGATATGGTTATCTTTTTCTTTTTTAAGTACGAGGCGATGTGATGGGGCAATATTTTAGTAATGATTATTTGCAGAGTAACATTAGGGCTTTTAGCTGTTTTGTTAGCAATAAAAAATTTGAGTTTTTTACTGATAATGGTGTTTTTTCTAAAAAAGGTTTAGATTTTGGCAGTAGACTTCTTCTTGAAACAATCCCGCTTGAAGAAGTTGGAGGCAAAGTCTTAGATATGGGTTGCGGCTATGGAATTATTGGAGTGGTTATTAATAAAATGACTGGTGCATCCGTGGACATGGTTGATGTTAATAGACGAGCTCTACACCTGTCTGATAAAAATATAGAGTTAAATGGTTGTAATAATGTAAGAACTATTGAGAGTTTTACATATGAAAAGGTGTTTTCAAAGTACTCTTCTATTATTACTAATCCTCCAATACGAGCTGGTAAAAAGGTTGTTTATGATATTGTTATGAACGCTAAGAACCATTTGTATGATGATGGAAAATTATTTTTGGTTATCCGTAAAGAGCAAGGAGCAAAATCGCTATTAAACGACTTAAAAAACGTATATAGTAAAGTTAATATTCTAGAAAAAAAGAAGGGCTTCTATGTTATAGAATGCAGTTTCTAGAGCAAATGATATTTGTGTGGGGTGAAAAATAGTGGCTTATAAAATAGTAAAAAGTGGCAATTTTAGAGAAAGGCGTAACTTCTCTAGAATAAGAAATTCTTATGAATTAAAAGATTTGTTAGAAATACAAAAGAAATCTTATAATTGGTTTATTGAAGAAGGTATTAGGGAAGTTTTTCAAGACTTATTTCCTGTGGAAAACTTTTCAGGTACTCTTTCTTTGGAATTTGGAGATTATCATTTCGATAAACCTAGGTATTCTATTAAGGAAAGTAAGGATAGGGAGACGACGTATTCCGCTCCGTTAAGGGTTGATGTTCGTTTGTTCAATCGTGAATCTGGTGAGGTTAAAGAACAAGAAATATTTATGGGTGATATGCCAATCATGACAGATAGTGGAACTTTTATTGTTAATGGTGCTGAGCGTGTTGTTGTATCACAGTTAGTTCGTTCTCCTAGTGTGTATTTTAATAGAGAGATTGATAAAAATGGTCGTGAATTGATAACTTCGCAGATAATACCTACAAGAGGTACTTGGCTTGAATTTGAGGCGGATGCTAGAGATGTGTTGTATGTTAGAATTGATAGAACTAGGAAAGTTGCTTTAACTACATTGTTGAGAGCTTTTGGTTTGTCTAGCGATGATGATATTTTAAATATGTTTGGTGATGATGAGTATTTAAAAAATACAATTGCTAAGGATTCTACTAAGAATACAGATGAAGCATTAATTGAAATTTATGAAAAACTTCGTCCGGGAGAACCAGCTACTCTTGATTCATCAAAAAATCAGATTATTACTAGGTTTTTTGATGAGTTTAGATATGATTTGGCAAAAGTTGGTAGATATAAATTTAATAGAAAATTAAATGTATTAGATAGATTGTTAAATCAAACTTTAGCTGAGGATATTGTTACAGGTGATGGAGTCATATTTGAAAAAGGAACTTTAATTACTAAGGCTAATATAGATCAATTGAAGGATATTTTGTCAAATGGTTATGGTATTACTGAGGTTTTAATAAATGATGACTTGGATTTATTTAATAAAGTTCAAACTATAAGAGTCTTTGATCCGAACGATAAAAAGCGTACTATGCTAATAATTGGTAATGATCAGTCAATCGATGTTAAAAGATTAACTATTTCAGATGTTTATGCTACAGTATCTTATTATTTGAATTTATTGCACGGTGTTGGAAATTATGATGAAATAGATCATTTGGGTAACAGAAGAATTAGACAAGTTGGAGAATTGTTACAAAATCAATTTAGAATTGGCGTTTCAAGAATGGAAAGAGTTATCCGTGAAAGAATGACTACACAGGAGATGGAAGAGGTTACGCCAAAAACTTTAATTAATATAAGACCTGTTACTGCTGCCATGAAGGAGTTCTTTGGAAGTTCTCAGTTATCACAATTTATGGATCAAACTAATCCAATTGCTGAATTAACAAATAAGCGTCGTTTGTCTGCTTTAGGTCCAGGTGGTTTGTCAAGAGATCGTGCCGGTGTTGAAGTCCGTGATGTTAACGCTTCTCACTATGGAAGAATTTGTCCGATTGAGTCTCCAGAAGGACCTAATATAGGATTGATTACTTCATTAGCTAGTTATGCGAAAATTGATGATTACGGTTTTATAATGACGCCTTACCGAAAAGTTGTGGATAGTAAAATTACAGATGAGGTTTGTTACTTAACTGCAGATGAAGAGTTGGATTATGTTATTTCACAATCAACCGTTGGTACTGATGAGAATAATGTTATTATTGACGATCAGGTTAATGCTCGTTTTAGAGGCGAAAATATTTTAGCAAAGCCTTCTCAGGTTGATTTTATTGATGTAAGCCCACAACAAGTTGTATCTGTAACGACAAGTTGTATTCCATTTTTGGAACATGATGATGCTACTCGTGCTTTGATGGGAGCAAACATGCAACGTCAGGCTATGCCTTTGATTAAGACAGAAGCTCCTTATGTTGGAACTGGTGTAGAATTTATAGCGGCTAAAGATTCCGGTGTTGAAGTTATTGCTAAAAATGATGGTATTGTTGATTTTGTTGATGCCAAAAAGATTGTTGTAAAGACTAAAGATGGAAAAGATACGTATTCATTGGCTAATTTTGAGTTAGGCAACTCTAGTATTTGTATGCATCAAAGACCAATTGTTCATGTTGGGGATGCTGTAAAAGCTGGTGATACGATTTTAGCAGATGGAAATTCTACTGATAAAGGTGAATTGGCATTGGGTAAAAATATGACAGTGGCTTTCATGACTTTTAATGGTTATAACTATGAGGATGCTGTTATATTGAATGAAAACTTAGTTAAGGATGATAAGTATACTTCATTGCATTTAGAGGATTATGAGATGCAATGTAGAGAAACAAAATTAGGACCAGAGGAAATCACTAGGGATATACCTAACGTTAGCGAAGAAGCTAGAAGAAATTTGGATGAGAACGGAATTGTTACTATTGGTACAGAGGTTAAAGAAGGCGATATATTGGTTGGAAAGGTTACTCCAAAGGGTATGGCAGAGTTAACTTCTGAAGAAAAGTTGTTACATGCAATTTTTGGTGAAAAAACAAGAGAAGTTAGGGATACGTCTTTACGTGTGCCTCATGGTGGAGATGGAATTGTACACGATATCAAAATTTATTCTAGAAAGGATAATGATGAATTACCTGCTGGCGTATCAAAGGTTATTCGTGTTTATATAATTCAAAAGCGTAAAATTCAGGTTGGAGACAAAATGTCAGGTAGACATGGAAATAAGGGTGTAATTTCGCTTATTCTTCCGCAAGAAGATATGCCTTATTTGCCAGATGGTACACCTGTTGATATTATGTTGAATCCTCAAGGTGTTCCTTCAAGAATGAATTTTGGTCAAATTTTGGAAATTCATATGGGTATGGCATGTAAGAAATTAGGTGTGCATATTGCAACTCCTGTTTTTGATGGAGCTAGTATTCAAGATATTCAAGATATGATGAAAGAAGCCGGAATGGATGAAGATGGAAAAACAGTTTTGTATGATGGTCGTACTGGTGAACCGTTTGATCATAGGATATCTGTTGGTGTTATGTATATGATTAAATTACATCATATGGTTGATGATAAGTTGCATGCAAGGTCAACAGGACCTTATTCATTGGTTACTCAACAGCCTCTTGGCGGAAAAGCTCAATTTGGTGGACAAAGATTTGGAGAGATGGAAGTTTGGGCATTATATGCTTATGGAGCTGCCCATACTTTACAAGAAATTATTACTTATAAGTCTGATGATGTATTAGGCCGCGTAAAAGTATATGAATCGATTGTAAAGGGTCAAGAAATTAATCAGGCTGGTGTTCCTGAGTCATTTAGGGTTTTGATGAAGGAGTTCCAGGCTCTTGGTCTTGATATTTCTATAATAAATGATGATGGTGAGACGCTTCAGCTTAAAGAGATTGAAGAAAGTGAAGACCGCGATGATTTAAATTTATCATTTGATGAGTCTGAGACTAAGCCCGCTAAAGAGATAGGCAGTGATGTTAATAATAATTATGGAGATTCTGAGCCTGATTTTGAAAGTGAAAATCGTGGTGATGATTATGACGACGATTATGATGACGGTTATGATGATGGTTATGATGATGGTTATGATGATGGGTTTGAAACTGAGGAAGGAGCTGAATTTTAATGATTGAAGTAAATAAATTTGATGCCTTGAAGATAGGAATTGCTTCTCCCGAAAAAATTCGTGAATGGTCATATGGTGAAGTTAAAAAGCCAGAAACGATTAACTATCGTACCTTAAGACCAGAACGAGATGGCTTGTTTTGTGAAAAAATTTTTGGCCCAACTAAGGATTTTGAATGTGCTTGTGGAAAATATAAAAGGGTTCGTTACAAAAATATAATATGTGATAGATGCGGTGTTGAAGTAACTCGTGCAAAGGTAAGACGCGAACGTATGGGACATATTGAGTTGGCAACACCGGTTTCTCATATTTGGTTTTTTAAGGGTGTGCCTTCTAGAATGGGACTTGTATTAGACATGAGTCCTAGGGATTTAGAGGAAGTTTTATATTTTGTTAGCTATGTTGTTATTGATAAGGGTGATGCACCATTAGAAAATAAACAAACTTTATCTGAAAAAGAATATAGGGCATATTATGAAAAATATGGTACTACATTCAGAGTTGGAATGGGTGCTGAAGCAATAAAAGAGTTATTGCAAAAAGTTGATTTAAAAAAGGAAATTGATGATATATCACAGGAGCTAGAGACAGCTCAAGGTCAAAAAAGAACACGGCTTTTGAAAAGATTAGATGTTTTAGATGCTTTTTATCATTCTGGGAATAAGCCTGAGTGGATGATTATGGATTGTATACCAGTTATTCCTCCAGAATTGAGACCAATGATTCAACTAGATGGTGGAAGATTTGCTACTTCGGATTTAAATGATTTATATAGACGTGTAATCAATAGAAATAACAGATTAAAAAAGTTAATTGAGTTAGGTGCGCCTGGAATAATCATACAAAATGAGAAACGTATGTTACAGGAAGCTGTAGATGCGTTGTTTGATAATGGTAGACGTGGTAGAAGTGTTACAGGGGCAGGTAATAGACCTTTAAAATCTCTTTCAAGTATGTTGAAAGGAAAGCAAGGCCGTTTTAGACAGAATTTGTTAGGAAAGCGTGTTGATTATTCTGGCCGTTCTGTTATTGTTGTAGGACCTTCTTTGAAAATGTATCAATGTGGTATTCCAAAGGAAATGGCTTTAGAATTATTTAAACCTCATGTAATTCATGGCTTGGTAAGCAAGGATATTGCTCATAATATAAAAGCAGCAAAGAAGTTAATTGAAAATCAAGACCCAGTTGTATGGGATATTGTTGAGGAAGCTATCAAGGAACATCCTGTTATGTTAAATAGAGCGCCTACATTACATAGGCTTGGTATTCAAGCTTTTGAACCTGTTTTGGTAGGTGGAAAAGCTATAAGATTACATCCTTTAGTATGTCCAGCTTTTAATGCCGATTTTGACGGTGATCAGATGGCTGTTCATGTTCCTATATCTGAGGAAGCTCAGGCTGAGGCTAGATTGTTGATGCTTGGATCTAATAACATTCTGCATCCTAAGTCTGGTGATCCAATTGTTACGCCTTCTCAGGATATGGTTTTAGGAAATTATTATATAACTATGGAAAAGGCAGGCGAATTAGGAGAAGGTAGAGTATTTAAAGATTCAAATGAAGCGTTGATGGCTTATGAAAGAAGAGAGATTACTTTACATACACGTATTGTTATCCCGGTTAATTCATTTAAATATAAGTTATTTACAGAAAATCAAAAAGGTAAATACTTAGTTACAACTGTTGGAAAAATTAAATTTAATGAGATTCTTCCAGATTCTTTTGCTTATATTAACGAGCCAACTCAAGATAATATTTCTAATATTACACCAAATAAATATTTTTTAGATAGGGGAACGAACATTCCTGAAGCTATTAAGGAAATGCCTTTGGTTAAGCCTTTTGCTAAGGGTACATTAGAAAAAGTTATTGCACAGGTATTCAAGAGATATAAGACTACTGAAACTTCAACAATGTTGGATAAAATGAAGGATTTAGGCTTTTATTATTCGACTATAGCCGGTATTACTGTTAGTATGGCTGATGTTGTTATAAGTAAAAACAAAAACTTGGTAGTAGCTGAAAGTCAAAAAATTGTAGATAAGATAAATAAACAATATAAGCGAGGTTTAATTACTGAAGAAGAACGGTATAATAAGGTTATAGATACTTGGAATAGTGCTAAAGACCAAGTACAAGCAGAGTTGGAAGAAATAGCAAGTAGCGATCCTGACAATCCTATATTTATGATGATGCACTCGAAGGCTAGAGGTAATATTTCTAACTTTACACAGGTTGCTGGTATGCGTGGTATAATGGCTAAGCCAGATGGTTCTTCTGTAGAAATCCCTGTTTTGTCAAACTTTATTGAAGGCTTATCAGTTTCTGAATTCTTCTTATCCACACATGGTGCTCGTAAAGGTTCCGCTGATACTGCTTTGAAAACTGCAGATTCTGGTTATTTGACACGTAGATTGGTAGACGTTTCACAGGATATGATTGTTAGAGAAGAAGATTGCGGAACTGATCAGGGCGTTGTAGTTAAGGCTTTTGTTAACGAAAAAACCGGTGCAGTTATCGAGAGTTTACGTGATCGTATTGTTGGGCGCTTTGCTAATAAGAAGATTATTAATCCTGATACTAAGGAAGTAATTGTTAATAAACTTGAAATGATAACTGAAAATTTGGCTGATAAAATTGTTGATGCTGGTATCACTGAAGTTGAAATTAGAACAATTTTAACATGCGGAACTCCTAATGGTGTTTGTCAAAAATGTTATGGTAGAAATTTAGCTACTGGTAATTTAGTTGAGATTGGTGAAGCAATAGGTGTTATGGCTGCACAGTCTATAGGTGAGCCTGGTACACAGTTGACTATGCGTACTTTCCATACTGGTGGTGTTGCTGGCGTTGAAGATATTACTCAAGGTCTTCCTCGTGTTCAGGAGTTATTTGAAGCAAGAAATCCAAAGGGTAAATCTACAATAGCTGAAATTGATGGAAAAGTTACAAAAATAAAAGAAGATCATGGAAAATATAAAATAAGTATTACTAATAAATTGGAAACAAAAGAGCACATTACAAATTATGGTTCTAAGTTATCTGTTGAAGTGGGTTCTGTTGTTAACTGTGGTGATAAACTTACAGAAGGAGCAATTAGCCCTAAAGAATTATTGGCTGTTACTGATCCTATTACTACGCAAAACTACATTCTAAAGGAGGTACAGTATACTTATCGTTCACAAGGTGTTGATATTTCTGATAAACATATTGAAATTATTGCTAGACGAATGATATCCAAAATTAGAATTGTTGATGGTGGCGACACTAAATTTTTACCTGGTTCTCTTGTTAATTTTAAGGAATTTACAGATGGTAATAAGGAAGCTATTATTATGGGAAAGACTCCTGCTTTAGGAAAACCAATTCTTTTGGGAATTACGAAAGCAGCTCTTGAAACTAATTCTTTCTTATCTGCTGCTTCATTCCAGGAAACTACACGTATTTTAACTGATGCTGCAATAAAAGGAAAAGTTGATCCTTTGGCAGGATTAAAGGAAAATGTAATAATTGGTAAGTTGATTCCAGCAGGTACTGGTAGTAAGTGCTATAGAGATGTCGACTTTGATTTGAAAACAGAGTTTATGGATGATGAACCTTTGGAAAAATTGGAAAATCAATTTATGTAAATTGACTGCTTTACAGTAATAGAATTTAGTTATTTATTATTTATTAATGATTTTATTTAAGCTTAGCTGTTTATGTAATTGGCTAAGCTTTTTTATCTAATTTAGTAACAATTTCTTTCATACTTTGAATTCCACAACGTAAAGCAATCAACCTAATTAATGTAATCTCTTGCATACTATATTCAATATAAGATTGATTCCTAGTATCTGTTAACTTAGCTAAATC
>CADCQR010000135.1 GCA_902803685.1 uncultured Erysipelotrichaceae bacterium | reverse complement strand
TCTTAATACTGGTCTGAAAAAATAATTACTCATAAATAAAACCCTCCTTTAATTAATTTTTTCAATAAAAAAAGAGTTATTAAGACTCTAAAGTAATTCCCCAATTATTCTTTTATATTATTTACTGATACAAATCACTTCCTTTGCCCACGGTATTACGCAGCCCTAGTATGCGCAGCTAATGTTGCGATAAAAAATCATTATTTTATGGTACTAAAGTTGCGTTTTTTCTTTGATTGCACCTATATATAATTTTTTTGTGGACTTGGCTAAGTACATTAACCAATCCCTTTTTATTCTTTTTAAAAAATCAAGAATTCCTTTTATTTTCAACAAAAAAAGAGCTTTTCAGCTCTTTATTTTTTTGCTATTTCGTATGCGTTCGCCTACTATTTATTGTGTTCTTTGATTGCGGCTTGTGCAGCAGAAAGCCTTGCTACTGGAACCCTATACGGAGAACAAGATACATAAGTTAGTCCAACTCTATGGCAAAAATCTATACTCTTAGGATCACCACCATGTTCACCACAGATTCCTAAATCAATATCTCTTCTAACACTTTTTGCTCTACGCACTGACATTTCAATTAACTTTCCTACACCAGATTCATCAATTGAGGCAAATGGATCATGTTCAAGAATTCCATTACTGTAATAATCTTTTAAGAATTTTGAAGCATCATCCCTAGAAAATCCAAATGTCATCTGAGTTAAATCATTAGTACCATAACTAAAGAATTCTGCTTCTTTAGCTATCTCATCAGAAATCAAGGTAGCTCTAGGTATTTCTATCATAGTACCAACTTTATAATCTACAGTTGTACCCTTTTCTCGCATAACTTCTTTAGCCACATCATCAACAATCTTCTTAACAAAAGTAAATTCTTCTACTGTTCCAACTAACGGTATCATTATTTCTGGTTTAACATCATACCCTTCATTTTGAACATTAATAGCCGCTTCAATTACCGCCCTTGTCTGCATTTTTGCAATTTCAGGATAGGTAATAGCTAGCCTACAGCCACGATGTCCCATCATTGGGTTAAACTCTTTCAAAGAATCTACTCTATTCTTAAGATTAGAAAAGTTAATGTCTAAAGAATCAGCTAATACTTTAATCTCTTCATCTGTATGTGGTAAAAATTCATGTAGTGGTGGATCTAAATATCTAATAGTTACTATGTAACCAGACATTTCTCTAAATAATCCTTCAAAATCTTTTCTCTGATATGGAATTATTCTTTCTAGTGCTTCTTCTCGTTTTTCAACTGTATCAGCAACTATCATACGTCTAAAATTAAATATTCTTTCTTCATCAAAGAACATATGCTCAGTACGACAAATTCCAATTCCCTTAGCACCAAATTCCCTAGCCTGTTTTGCATCACGAGGTGTATCTGCATTAGTTCTAACTTCTAGTCTTGCAATCTCATCAGCCCATTCCATAATTGTCTCAAAATCACCTGAAATAGTTGGTGAGATTGTTTCTAATTTTTCTCCATAAACATTACCAGTAGAACCGTCTAAACTAATCCAATCTCCTTCAGAATATACCGTACCATCTTTTAAAGTTAGCGTTTTAGTAATTTCGTCAACAACAATATCACCACAACCAGAAACACAACAAGTACCCATACCACGAGCTACAACAGCTGCATGAGAAGTCATCCCTCCACGAACAGTTAATATCCCATGCGCAACATTCATTCCTTCAATATCCTCTGGTGAAGTCTCAGCCCTAGCCAAAATCAAATCTTTTTCACCGGCCTCATGAAATTTTATAACATCTTCTGCAGTGAAACATAACTTACCAGTAGCAGCACCAGGTGAAGCTGCTAACCCAATAGCAATAACTTTACCACTTTTTAAACTACTATCGCTAAAAACAGGATGTAACAATTGATCTAGTTGAAGTGGCTCTATTCTCATTAGTGCCTCTTCTTTAGTTATCATAGAGGAATTAACCATATCAACAGCAATCTTTAATGCAGCTTTAGCTGTTCTTTTTCCGTTTCTTGTCTGCAACATAAATAACTTTGAGTCTTCAATTGTAAATTCCATATCTTGCATATCATGATAATGGTTCTCTAAAATATTACATATTTTTTTAAATTCTTCATAACACTCGGGCATTACATCTTTTAAAGTATCTATACTTTGTGGAGTCCTAATACCTGCCACAACATCTTCTCCTTGAGCATTCATTAAATACTCACCGTATAAAACATTTTCACCAGTAGCGGGATTTCTTGTAAATGCAACACCAGTACCAGACGTATCTCCCTTATTACCATATACCATTTCCTGAACATTTACTGCTGTACCCCAACTAGCTGGTATATCATTTAGTCTCCTATAAGTTATAGCTCTATCATTATTCCAACTTCTAAATACAGCCATTATAGCCTCAAGCAATTGGATTTCTGGATTTTGTGGAAACTCTTCGCCAGTTAACTTATAATATTCAGATTTAAAAATAGTTACAACCTCTTTCAAATCATCAGCTGTAAATTCAGTATCAAGTTTATAGCCTTTATCCGCTTTTATCTTATCAAATAACCCCTCAAAATTTTGCTTTGGTAATTCTTTAACAACATCAGCAAACATTTGAATAAACCTTCTGTATGAATCATATACAAAACGTGGATTATTAGTAATTTCTGCAAAACCTTCAGCAACAATATCATTCATACCCAAGTTAAGTATTGTATCCATCATACCTGGCATACTGGCTCTAGCACCACTTCTTACACTTACTAATAAAGGATTATGTTTATCCCCAAAAACTTTACCTGTAATTTTCTCCAACTCGTTAACTTTATCTTTTATTTGTAAAACAATATCTTCATCTAATATCTTTCCAATATCATAATATTTATTACAAGCTTCGGTAGTTACAGTAAAACCACGAGGTACTGGTAATCCCAAAGATGTCATTTCAGCTAAATTTGCACCTTTACCACCTAAAATTTCTCGCATATCTTTATTACCTTCACTAAATAAATAGACATATTTCATATGCAATCCTCCTATCATATATTACGCAATAAGTATACTAAATTTTTTTCAATAAAAAAAGTACTAAATATATTAATTCTCTAGTACTATAAATTGTATTATTACTTTATAAAATCTTCTAATGTTTTTTTATCCATAAAACCAACGGTAGATTTTACTTCTTTTCCATCTTGAAATACCTTTATACACGGAATAGACATAATACCGAATCTTCTAGCTATATCTTCATATTCATCCGTATCCACTTTTAAAAACTTTACATCGGGATTATTTTTACTAACTTCCTCCAATACAGGTCCTAACATTTTGCATGGCCCACACCATTCAGCAAAAAAGTCTACTACTACCTTTCCATTACTAATTATATCATCAAAATTTTTACTGCTATCCAAATAAGTCATTTTATCACCTTTCTTTGTTCTCATAATAAACATCAATTCCCTTAATACTACTTAATTTATCAAGAATCACTAACTGCTCAACAGTATGAGCGTCTACTACCTTGTATTTTATCATAGTGCCAATTAATTGTAAATTAGCATCATTTTTAGTAATCTCTTTATCTTTTATCTGTAGAACTAATGTCTTAACTTCATCTATAGAAGTAATTAATCCATTAGTCTTTTCTGAAACAATTGGAGATTCATAAAGAATTTTCTTCGATAAATTACCTTCATTAAAAAGTTTATAATTTCTTAATGGTATAACTAATGCTAGCAATATTAAGAAAGTAACCAAATATCCTTCTACAAGTCCAATAATTGCACCAGCTAACTTGGATGGTAAGGTCAGAAATATCGATATATCTACTATCTTTTGAAGTATCTTTGAAGCAACAAATACAACAGAATATAAACCATAAAGTAAGGCAAATAAAGCAATAAAGCCAGCTATTTGATAAATTAATACATTTAATGCCACAAGTCCTTTTAAACTGCCCTCAAAGTTAAAAAACGGAAAAAATTTACATAAATAGTCACCAATTATACCTTTATAGGAAAAACTAAGAAATAATACTAAAATACAGCCTATAAAAGCTACACCCTCTTTTATAACACCTCTTTTAAATCCTAAAACCCCAAATAATAAAATAAAAATTATAACAATTATATCTAAAATACTGAAGCACCTCCTACCATTTAATTATAACCCAATTTATGAATTTATGCTATAATATTTTAGAGGTGTATCAAGTGAACGTTGTTATTAAAGTAAATGATGAAATAAAAGAAAAAATGATTGAATACTATAAAGATAAAAAAAGGGATAAAGTAATACCATATGTAGTATTCCAAGCACAGGAGGAAGACACAGTAATTACGCTTTATGAATCTGGCAAGTGTATGTTCCAAGGAACTTCAGCAGATGTAGATGCTGCTATGTGGGGAGTGGCTTTAGAAAATACTAAAGAAAAAAAAGAAGAAGCAAAAAAGAAAGATACTAAATATTATAACTGCACTTCTGTAGGAAGTGACGAAGTAGGAACAGGAGATTACTTTGGTCCAATTGTAGTAACTGCCTGTTACGTAAAAAAAGAAGATATCCCATTCCTTGAAAGTTTAGGTGTTACAGATTCTAAAAAAGTGGATGACACAAAAATAAAAAAAATAGCACCAGAGATAGCAAAAAAAATTAAATATAAAAGTATTATACTTACTAATAAAGAATATAATGAAAAATATGATAGAAATGTAAATATGAATAAGATAAAAAGTATTATGCATAATAAGGTCTTATACAGTTTAATTACCGAAGAAAATCTAACATACGATTATATTATAGTAGATGAATTTGCTAGAGAAGCAAGATACTACGAATATTTGAACGGCATTCCTAATATCCAAAGAGGAATAACCTTCATGACAAAAGCCGAAGATAAAAATCTAGCTGTAGCAAGTGCTTCGATAATTAGTAGATATATCTTCTTAAAAGAATTTGATAAGCTTTGTGATTCTATACATATTCCACTTCCAAAAGGTGCTGGGAAAGATGTAGATAAAATAGGTGAAGAAGTTGTTGAGAAATATGGAAAAGAAAAGCTAAGTGAAATTGCCAAAGTAAATTTTAAAAACACAGATAGAATTTTACATACATTAGTATTTTAAAAGAAAAAAGAGCGTAAAAACGTTCTTTTTTATTATCCTCTAATAATAACTAACGTATCCTCGTATATACTTTCATATAATTCTTTTGCTGCATCATACCTCATGTTAACACAGCCATGTGAACCATTAGAGATATATTGATAAGAATTAAACTCATATTCCTTTCGCCATGTAGCATCATGGAACCCAATTCCAACATCTAAAATGAAAGGCATCCAGTAATCTACATGAGATGCATATCTAGAGCCATCATCATTTCTCCCCCTTAATGTTGCATTACATTTAAAATATTTTGGTGATAATATATAAGCGCCAACAGGAGTATCATGTTTACCCTTTCTTCCTGTAACTACCGTTGTTTCTAATACATTTTTTCCGTTCTTATAATATACAAATCTTTGTTCAACGATATCAACAACAATGAGTGTTTTAGTAATTAAATCAGACCTAATATATCCATTAAGTCCATTAACAGAGATAGAATACCAACCATCATATATACCGCTTAATAAAACTTTATCACCGCGATGCACTCTAAATAAAACATTTGAAGCTGTAGAAGAAGCTTCCCTAACGTTTACGTTTTTATAATATATATATCCTTCATTATCTTCTAAATCTGGAGTTTTGATAAGTGTAGTAAAAGCTAATGAATTGATTTTAGAACAAGTTTTTGGACCGACAATGCCATCAACATCTAAATCATACAATCTCTGAAATTTCTTAACACAAGCAACTGTTTTTTTACCAAAGGCCCCATCAACAGCTAAATTACAATCAGTATATTGATTTAACTTAGTTTGTAGAACCTTAACTGATACACCAGAAGAACCTCTTCTTAAATATTTTTTACAATTCAATTCTTCTGCATTAACATTTATGAAAGAAAATATTAATAAATAGAATATAAAAATAGTTAGTAACTTTTTCATTTTCATCACCTTACCGCATATTATACTGTGAATATCGCAATTTATCCAAAAAAAGGCAAATTATGAACAGCTACTATTTACCATTTCTCACTACATCCATATCTTGAACAACACCGTCATCATCAATAGAGGAGTCCTTATTGTCATCACTTTTACCAGTGGAAAATAGCATTGCAACTGACACTATACCTATAATAGCTATAGAAACAACCGCTATCATGAACAAACTTCTGTTTTGTTCAATCATTAAACGCTGCTTTTTTGTATTTCTCATACAATCACCTCTATTATAGATTATACTATACAATGCTAATAAAATAAAGTTTTATTTAATCCAAACAT
>CADCQR010000134.1 GCA_902803685.1 uncultured Erysipelotrichaceae bacterium | reverse complement strand
GATTAAATTACAAAATGAATTTGATTTTTACTTAGAAATCGCTGATGTACAAGCATTAACAGATAATTTTAACAATCCTGATAAAGTTCGCAAAAATGTTTACGAAATTACAATGGACCTATTATCTATCGGGCTTGATTCTAAAAATGTTCACTTTTTTATTCAATCTAAAATTCCTGAAATAGCGGAATTAACTGTTTTCTATTCTAACTTAGTCACAGTCGCAAGATTACATAGAAATCCAACAGTAAAAAATGAAGTAGCACAGAAAAAAGAATTATTTGGAAATGATGGCGAAAGTATAACATATGGATTCTTGGGATACCCTGTAAGTCAAGCCGCTGATATTACGGCTTTTGACGGCGATTTAGTGCCAGTCGGTGATGACCAATTACCATTACTAGAACAATGTAGAGAAATTGTTAGAAAATTCAATTCAATATATGGTAAAGTTCTAAAAGAACCAGAACAATATCTAAGTAATTTTAGTCGTGTTAAGGGACTAGATGGAAATGAAAAAATGGGAAAGAGTCTAGGAAATGCTATTTTCTTAGTAGATGACGAAGAAACAATAAAAAAGAAAGTAATGGGAGCAATTACGGACCCATCTAAACTGAAAAAAGATGACCCAGCAAATCCAGACATCTGTATGGTCTATTATTATCACAACCTAGTTAACAAAGATAACGAAAATTTACACATAATTTGTAATGAGTGTAAAAAAGGTCTTAGAGGCTGTGTTCAATGTAAGAAAGAGCTCATTGAAAAAATGAATGCCTTTTTAAAACCAATTCGTGAAAAAAGACATTATTATGAGAACAATCCTCAAGAAGTACAAAGAATATTAGATGAAGGAACTAAGCTTGCTAGAGAAAAAGCAATTAACCAAATGAGTAAAGTTAAGAAAGCTATGAAAATTGACTACTAATATAATTAACAAAATACACATATTTTTTAAGATATGTGTATTTTTAATTATTATTTTCAAAATTAATTATATCAGTATAATATATTACTTTTTTATTAAGCTTTTTGGCAAACTCTATCTCACTTCTAGTACTTTCACCTATATAGTCATTTACATTAATAACAAGGACCGTATCGCATAATTTAATTTTTTCTTTATGCATTTCACCAAGTACAGAAAAATCTTCTACCGTATAAAAATCCTTTTGCTTGGTTAAATCAATTGGTGTTAAAACACAGTTACCTTGAAGTTCAAAAATCTCCGCCATTTCTTTCATTTCTTTCTGAAATTTATAACTTCCACAGATAGTTATTATCTCCATACTTAATACCTCCTAAAATACATATTATCATAAACTATTTTATATACTAATTATACGTATAAACAGAAACTATTCTTGCATTGTAATTTCATGAACATCAGCTTTACTAATAGAATCAAATCTTTTTGTAATCTTATCAGTTGTTATATATACATCCTCTACTTCTTTATTAACTGTCTGTATACTTTTGGCTAACTTCTGCCACCTCTCTTTATATCTAGCAAACTCTAACCCTAATTTATTTAACTCTTCATGTATTATACTAGCATATTTATCCCTTTCAATATTTTTTATAATCATCTCAATTACAGTTAAAGTGGATATCAATGTCGTAGGCGAAGTTATCCAAACCTTTTTTCGGTATGCATAATTAATTATATCTGGATGATAAGCATTTAATTCTGCAAATATAGCTTCTGCCGGAAGAAATAATATAGCTTGATTGGCAGTTTCCCCTGGTATTATATATTTACCACTTATAGCATCAATATGCTTTTTCATATCCATTTTAAACATTTTTTCATATTCATCTCTTACATTTTGAGTTAATTTCTTGTTTACCATCATTTGGTAGTTTTCTAATGGAAATTTAGAGTCTATAGCTATCATACCAAGTGGCTTTGGAGCAAAAACTACAGAATCAGCAATAACCCCTGTTGATAAAGTTTGCTGCAGTTTATATAATCTATCATTTTTTTCACCAAAAACACTTTTTAAAATATGATTTAGATTTACTTCACCAAATATTCCCCTAGTCTTTTTATCTGTCAAAATACTCTGTAAATCTACTATATCCGTAGATAATGTTTCTATTTTTCTTTGTGCTTCATCAATTTTTGAAAGCCGTTCTAAAACATTCATAAAGGTCTTATTAGTCTTATCAAAACTTTCTTCTAGTCTTTCATTAACCTTTTCATTTATAGCTAATAATCGTCCTTCTAGTTGATTATTAAGCCTATTAAAATCTTCATTAAGATCTTTAGATAGTCCTAACTTAAATTCCGTTATATCTTTTGTCAAAGATAATTCTAGTTTAGCAATTCTTTCCGTAATATTACTCTCATCAATCCTTTTAGATAGTAATATACACAATAAAATAATGATAATTACCAATAATCCTATAATAAAATAATTCATTTTTTCAATCCTCTTTATTGTATAGTATGCCCTAATTATATTACATTTTTATTTTGATAACAAGTAATCCTTAAAACCACCAGAAATATTATATGTATGATATCCCCTAGAATTTAAAATTCCAACTACTTTATTAGATGTTAATCCATTTTCACAATAAATATAATAATTACTATTTAAACTCAAATATTTTTCAGGTTGTTGCATCAAAAGCCCCGTAGGTATATTTATAGCACTATCTATATGTCCCATCAAGTATAAATTTCTATCTCTTATATCAATAATATTTAATTTATTTGTCTTTTGTAAATTAATTAAACTTTTCATATCAATCTGCAATTTTATCACCTCGTATATACTATATGCAAAAAAAAGAATCTATCATATGACAGATTCCTATTTGATCACATACGGATTAGATTCTGAACCATCTCCACCCGTTATTAATGTACTTGAAGCAATTGTTATAACTGGTCTTATTTTATTATATTGATGAGTTGGAGCAGTAACTATGCTACCACCATGAACTTTAAATGATGTATAAGTATTTCCGGTAGATGGTGTTACTAACCAAAATGGGCCTGCTGTAGCAAGATAATTATAATTCTGACAACTAGAACTCGTAACTTTATTACAATTAACATCTGCACTGGCATTCATATAATCACTTACTGTCAACAATCCAACTTTACCGGATATTCTTTGAGAACATTCTTTTGAATTATTGTGAACAGTATCATTTTCACCGATTTTTCCAGTACATATATCGTAATCAATTATATGCGTTTTATCTTTCTCACTTAATATATATGTACTAACATCTGATGAATCAAGTTCATTATACATTGTCTGCAATGCCTCTCTAACACGACTGGTCTCAAATGAATTTATACCATATTCATAATCTATACTTTGATTATATCTATCATCATATGGATAAGCAATACCTACTGGCTCATCAGTAATTAGCATCATAGTTTTATCAGAGTTTACCTTTACAATTCTCCATAGTCTTGCTTCCATCTTTACATAATTATTTAATATTTCACCTTTAAATACATATTCCCCATCTTTAAGATATAGCCCATATCCACTACTTACTATATTTTGATCTTTAATAACTAAATCAGATAAAAAACTAGTTTGATATTTATTAGGACATGTCAAATACGGAATATACACATAATTTTGACCTGATTTTTTTACTTGAACCATACCAGTACAACCATGATTAGCACCTAAATAATAGTCAAGACTTTTCATCTTATTACTAGCAACAAGAGTAGGAACTTCAATTTCAACTGCCCGACTCTCATCTTGTGGAAGACTTGTCGAATTATCTTTAAAATAACTTTCCGCAGCGTGAATCATTATTTCCTCAACGCTCTCATAGGAATATGTTTTATGATTAAATAGCGACAACACATATAGTATAAGGAATAACACTACAAAGCCAACACCAATAAATAGCATCAACTTAATTAGCTGTTTCTTCATATTGGAATTACTACCACTAGAAGAAGATGATGTATCCTCTACGGTATTATCAAAATCCTCAAAATAGTCGTCATTTTTAAAATCATCTGTTCCTTTATTATTTTGTCCTTCTGTAGTATCAGAGTACATATCGTCATAATAATCAATGTATTCATCTTCAGTTTCAGAATTGTCTTTTTTTATGTCATTAACCTTACTTGTATTATTATAATTCATTGACTTTACCTCCTAATTATCAAAGAAATCATCAAAAAAATCATCATCTTCGATATCATCATTTAAATCAATATTCTTTTTACTAACTGCACTTTCGGTCTTTTCTTTTTCCTCTTCTTTATTTTCTTTTGCTGCATTCGGACTAACCTCTTGCTTATTACTTGTATTATTGTCTTTAACCCCTTTTTCCTTTTCAGTACGTTCTTCTTCTTCCAATTGTGCAATTTTAGCATCAATCTTTTTTACTAACTCATCAACATCAAAACTTAGGTTAGAATCAACTTTTGATTCATTTTTATTTGGTGACAAGAAAGAATTACTATTATTACTTGAACTAGGTGAAAATGTTGCTGGCGAGTGAGGAGTACTATTACTACTTGGACCAGTTGAAAATGGAGATGACTCAAAAGGATTACTACTATCTTTTACAGTAGTTGGAAACGATGGCGGTAAAAAAGGATTCTTGTCAAAACTTTGTCCAGAAGAACCAAGGGATTTATGTGACAACAAACCTCCAGCATTTGGTTCTTGCATACCATCGAAAGGTAAAACATTTGCTCCTGGTAAACCAAATTTATTCGGACCATTAGATTTATCATGTGAATCTAACTCCGAACTGTCAGCAGCTTTCATCATATCTAATAATTTTTGTTTTTTCTTAGCTTTAACAAATTCTTTTATATCAAATGTATGAACAGTGTGCTTTGGACGCGTTGGATACTTTGCCTCTGGGTACTTCTTCCCCCAATTAATCTTAAAGTATGGTGTAAACTTTGTCCTAAATGGTTGCTTTCTTAATCTAAGAATAATTACTTCAAATTGCTTCATTCTCTGAAGGTCAGAAACAGTAACCAATGGTGTCGACGCAGTTTTGTCTTCTTTTTTAGATTTAACTTCACCACACATTTTAGATATTTCTTCTAGAGCTTTAAGTTCAGTTGTTATCAAATATATTGTATTACCACAGTTACCTCTAATTGTTTCCGAATCTTCTTTTCCATAAACTGAATCAAGTTGTGCAAAGTTCTGAATAATCATTGTAAATCTGATTCTTCTTGAACGTGCAGCAGTAATCATTGTAGTTACATCCTTAAGTGGTGGCATATTAGCAAACTCATCAAGTAAGAAATTTGTTCTTATTGGTAATTTTCCACCGTGTCTTTGTGCCGTGGCAATAAGTGTTTCATAGACCTGCTTTAAAAATATTGTAACTAAAGAGTGATATGTCTTCTTTTCATCTTGAATTACTATAAAAACAGCTGTTGGTCTCTCACCTATAGTCTCAAGTTTTATATCACTATATGATAACATTTCACTAAGATTATCACGAGTAGCAAACAATTTAACTTTTTGTTTAAATACAGATAAAATACTTCCCTTAGTTTCTGATGGCGCCATTATGGTACTTGAAGCATTTATTGCAGCAGCACTATTAGGATCTTTAGCTCCAAAATACTCTTTAATATATGTTGAACCACCAAATTTTTCTTCTCCAACTGTTGTAGCAAGAGAAATACTATTGATATTTATTTCGTTTTCCTTTGCATCTTCAAATAGTCCCAATGCAACACCGGAGAAGTAATCAGCTGATGTTTTTTCCCAGAACGGATCTTGGTTCTTATTTGAATCATCATACAAAATATTAAGAGCTAAGTCATCAAGTAACTCAATGGCCTTATCATGATTTCCTTCTTTATACATTTGATATGGCAAAGCCATAGGATTCCATGAATTACCGTTTTGAGGATTACGGAAATTTAATAATAATACCTTATATCCCCTTGCACGTAACATATTACTTGTCTTTTCATATATTTCACCTTTTGGGTCAGTAATAATCATAGATTCTTTAGCTTTTGCAAGAGAATGTACCTGTGGCAAAATAACAGTCTGTGTTTTACCAGACCCAGTAGCACCTATAACTAATGAATGATAATCACTATTATCAATCCACATTTCATCTTGATTCAAAATTAATGGTATTCCAGAAGCTTTTGAGTTCTCTTGAGCTATTTTTACCATTTCTAGTTCTTCTTTTATTTCTTTTTCTTTTGCCCATCTAGAATATCCTTTATCTTTCTTTTCTGTTGTAACACCAAAACCTTTTTCTCTATCAAAAAAGTATGAGTTAACACTTATAAATAAACCACCAAGACATAAAAAATATATAAAAAGTGTTCCTTTTATATGCTCTGGCGCAAATGCCGGAAAAGGATTTAACCCAGACAATCTTCCCTCTTGAGCAAAAGTTGATAAATTAACTACCCCTATAGATACTATAAGAAGTAAAAACAAGGCAAAAGCAAGGAATATCAATAAATCATCTTTATCCATTCGAAATTTAAACTTCATTATACTACTTCCTTTCTAAATTATTATACATTAACTTTTTTAAGCTGTCATCAATTCTATTTTTAAATGATTTGTTTAAATGAATCTTTTGTAAATTTATATAACCTATTATCCTGTGGTAAATTACTATATTGTGCAAGCGTTACAATTATTTCATACTGACCATCATCATCTACATCTAATATTGAGTTGATATATGGCTTGGTACCATTATTATAATTATTTTTTTCTTTAAATCCATATATTTCATACAATTTTTTATTTTTTTCCATAAAAACATAAGAGAAAATCTCATCTGGATAAAAGTCAATTGCAAAAGCGTTACTAACAATATAAATTTTTTCTTGATTGTTATCGTCGTCAATATCAAAAGTTGTTTGAGTTTTAACAGTTAATTCTGTAGATGATGAAATACCTTTTTTTGATAAAAAAGAGTATATGACTTCAGAATCCTCAACTTCCTTAGGCATAAATTCTTTCACTTTAATATTATAATTGGCTACTACTCCCAAAAATTTTTCACTATAATTTATAGGTTGTTTATTATCATCAAAAATATACCATTTATCATCATGCCAGACATAATAATCATCCTTATAAATACCATCTAAATAAATTTTAAATTTTTTCCAATTGTATTGTGGAATGCTTGTATCACTAACCTTATACCAATTAAGATTGCTATAATTCCATATCGTATTATCACCGACCAATAACGTTAGCTCTTGATTACTTTTTTCTATATGATTTTTACCAATAGTAAAATACATAAGAAAAAAGAAAGCTAGCATTAATATAAGTAAAAATATGTACACCTTATTATTCTTCATGTTAGCCTCCTATATTAAACTACCTTAAAGTAAGAGAATGTACTAGTATTTCCCCAGTAATATCTTCCCCACATATCGGTAGATTCACTTCCCGGATCCATCATAGTTATTTTGCCATTATCAACTGAAACGACTGCAACCCAGTGCTGTCCAGTATTTCCTTTTACTTCAGCAACAACATAATAACCTTGATTTAATAAATTGGCTAGTGTATTAAGCTTTTGTTGTTGACTATAACCTAACACATACATTTTATTTACGAATTTAAATCTTGGTGCCGCTGCCGTTGGACCTGCCCAAAGTAAATTACCTCCTGAGGCAAAACCACCATGTGTATTTAGATATTCTACAAACGTTCCCGGATTAAACTCGCCTTGAATATTAGTTGGAACGCCGCTTCTAGCAATTTGCATTGATACGGATGTTACCAAACATCCAATATTCTTTATAGTCCTTCCGCTATTTCCCATCGGAGTATCTATCCATTTACCTTTATATTGCTTCCAAGATGCATAATCACCAGTAACACCATTAGCACACGTTGCAGCTGTATTATTACATGACATCTTAGTTATATCAGAAGCACCTAGTGGTCTTGTAGAACTATTATAAATATTCAGCAAAATCTGTTTATAGTTATAACCCTGTTTTGCTAAATTAATCATAATATTTTGTTCTTTTTGTGTAAAGCCAGCATATACGACATAGCCTTGTGAGTTAACTAAAAGCTCACCTTCCGTTTCATTTGCAAGTGTTCTTAGTCTAGAATTAGAAGGCAAAGGATTTTTTTTATAATTACCAGCATATGATAATCCACTATGTACCATTCCCCATTGACCATCAGTTCCAGAACAACCTTTGTCAGGATCACAATATACTTGATCTTGCGTACTAGCAGCAACCTGAATAACATAACCACCATTTTCTTGCTGTATCTTTCGCCAACCACCCATGTCAGTTGGACGAGCTAAGATATAACTTCTAGCAGCAACCATCTGTGCTTTTATAGCTTCGTCCGGAACACCAGATCCGATTTCTGCATATGCAACACCTAATATATACTTTTCAAAATCAACTAATTCTTCTCCAGCTAAAGGCTTGCCAAAAGTTCCTCCGTAATCATGCCCACTTGCATATCCAGACTCCATTAGGCGGACTTTAAGACTATTAATATTCATGTTCTTATTAACATTACCTTTACCATATATATAAAATCCCTTTATATTGTACGAGCAGGCTCCTAATGCAGTACAATTTTGCTGTTTGTCATATCCTATAGCTTCATAATAATCAGAAATTATTTTGAAAACCTCTTCAACATACTCTTCTCTAGTATTTTCTGATTTGCCTGGAAAATATTTCTTAAATATCTTATTTTTTAAATTTGACCTAAATATTTCCTCCGAATATATACCATTTTCATCAATAGTAGCATCGGCAATTTCTTTAATCCTAGAAATAGTCATATAGTCATAATCATAATCCTTATCATGAAAATTAATTACAACATATGTTGAAACAATTTTTAAAGGATCTACGCTCTTATTATTTTGAGAATATTCATCTACTACACTATGAACCCTTTTATAAAATGCCTGTCCCGCATCACTAGCATTTACAGTTTGCTCACCACTTGGTAAACCAAACTCTATACTTATTCCAAATAAATCTGTTATCTGACTAACAGTTCCCAATACTGCTACTACAATTATTAAAACCATCAATAAAATTAATAGTATTGGGGTTAAAACAATAATGGAAATTTTAACCATTTTTGGTACATTAATATTACCTTTAGCATCTGTTGATGAATCACTCTCCGAAGAATCTTCACCATCTTTGTTTTTCTTTCTAGATGAATTAAATTTGTCATCAGAAAAAGAGGAAGAAAGGCCTCCCCCTGCAGAATCTTTTGCTTCACCAGCTGGCTTCATTCCGTTAGCTTTTGACGCACCTGGTGAACCCTTTGCGGCATTAGCCATATTCAATGCTTTATCAGCCTTATCAAGAGCACCACTTTTATCTAACTTTTCAGCAGCGCTTTTAACCCCTGGTACTTTATCAAGAATATCTGCTCCTTTGTTAAGTAGCGCATCTCCTGCCTTAGTCTTTGACGCAAGATCTACAGCTTTGGCGCCAGCCGCTCCTCCAAAATAAGCACCGGCTCCCTTTGCTGCTGTTTTAGCTACTTTTTTTGTTGAATCGGAATCAGTAGATGAATCTGAATTATTATTTCTAGTACTTTTATATTCTGACATTTTAATCACCTACTCCTTCCTAAATATAATTAAAAGCCACCACCATCGCCAAATGATTCAAGTTCTTCTTTTGTCACGGCTACATTAATTCTCATACGTCTATTACCGCAAACAAATAGTGCTTCACCTTGCGAATAACGTTTGATACTTTCTTTCTCGCTTTCATTTAAATCAATTAATAGTGCAAGATCTTCAGTTGCTTGCTTTCTTAATCCCATTACCAAATAGTATGAAGCATTATCAAATATAGCTTTACCCTGTGTAATAACTTGTGGATTTGAAAAATCACTAGGCTGTTGTGTAATTATTATTGTACCAGTATTATATTTTCTAGCACGCCTTTGTACCTGTGCCAAAAAGTCTGCACCTTGAACATTACTATCGCCCAATAATACATGTGCCTCATCAACCATTAATACTGTATCTACACTAGAATCAAGACATAGACCCCATGCATATTTTAAAACATTAAAGAACAAAGCATTTCTAACATTAGAATCACTATTCATTAATTCCTTTATGTTAAATACCATAAAGTCACTATCTCTTCTAAGTGTTGTATGTCCATCAAAATAAAATTTTAATTCCCTAGTTAATGGCCTTACTTTCAATTCAAGTCTTTCTAAAATATCCCTTTCTTGTGTCTGATCGGTTAAGGACATCAATCTACCCCTTATTGTAGCATAAACATCACTAAATGTTGGATAATCTTTAGATGTGTAATGTGTAAAATCAGATGTATAATCTATTCCAAATCTTTTATACGTATCTTGAACAACTTCACTAAACATATTAAGAACATCCTCTGGTGTTGATGGATCATAATACTTCATAAATCCTCTCAAAAATTGTAAAGTTCTTGTAATAACAGAATGACCTAATCCTTGAGCAATTTCTTCTTCATCAGCATCTATAACAACTTCTAGTGGATTTATTAACCCAAATTCTCCACCTTTTCCAATATCAACAGTATCTCCACCAAAAGCATAAGTTATTTCCCTAAACTCATCCTCCGGATCAATTATAACTATTTGACATCCGTTTCGAATATGAGTTCTAAGCATTAACTTAGCTGCCGTAGATTTACCTGAACCAGATGTTCCTAAAATTATCATATTAGCATTATTTCTATTGTTTTCTTTCCTAATTTTGTATAAAAATTGATTAAATAAAATAACACCACCTGAAAAGTCTACACCAAGTAACGTAGATAATCCAGGGTCTTTAATACTATCAAAAATAAATGGATACATAGCAGCTATTGTAACAGAAGGTATTGGCGTACCTATTCTTTGCTCAATATCCTGTGATGGAAAGATTGGTAATATTGATTTTAATACCTTTTCTTGTTCAAAACGTAATGATACAGCTCTTAACTCCATCGCATCTAAATAGTTTTTTACATTGACTTTCTTTAATTCCAACTGTTCTTTAGTATCAGCAGTAATCATTATGTGCATTTGAAAATCAAATATTCTAGCTTGGGAACCAGCTAACATAGATGTAAAGTATTCCAAACTTTCAGCATCTTGCCTTATTCTTTCCTTTAAGGTCTGATCTCTTTCGTTTCTATACTTTTCCTTTAAATCAGCTACTTGCCTATTTAACATCTTTGACATATCACTGAATGGAACAGGAATATGTTTAACAACAACCTTAATTCCAGACATATTTGTTAAAGATGATAGATATCCAGGAGAAATATATTTCGGATATGATACCACTGTCATAATAGTAGCATACTTATCGCTTATAAAGAAATCGCTCATCGAAAATTCCAAGCCCTTAGGAGCTAATTGACTTCTAATTCCTATACTCATGCTGGCATCACCGTCCCAAATTCTGTATTGCTTCCACCATTTAAGAAGTTTTCTAAAATAACTCTTAAATCACTATTAGTTACTTGTGAAGCATTTAATCCACATTGAGCTAAGCCATTTATCATAAGTCTTACCCTCTTTTGAATCAAATCTGGATCTTTAGCTTTAAATAAGAAGTAATACTCAGTATCAACAATATTGTTGTTAATAAAACTTTGAGCCTTATTAATATCTTGCATTATAAGCTTTCTAATTGATGGAGTTTGACTTTCATTAAAAAGTAATTGTAATTGTGACATATATACAGATATATCAACAGGTCTGTCAGCAACCACTAGCCAAAACTCAAAATCTAACATATTATAAAAGTTTTTCAAGCTTATTAAAATATTGTCTTGCATAGATTGATCTAATATAAATATATTCCTAGGAGTTACTTTAACACCAGATACTTTATCATTATGAGATGTTATAATCATTCCATTTTGAATTCCTCTAAGAGGCAACCAATCCTCTGTAAATTTTCTACTTGCCTTTGCCAACTCTATAGCACCAACCTTTCCAAACATATTCTTGACCATAATTATTTTTCATAAAATCATATATTTCAATTAACACAGTTAACATATTATGATAATAAGGTATTGGCATTACTAAGAATGCACAGATTATTGCTGGACTTAATATTAATATAGTTACAAAAGTTGAAGATAAAGGCATAAATGCCAAAAGAGAAACAGAAACTAAAACCCCAGATAAAAATAGTATCAAATCAAATGGTCTAAAAATACCTAAAATCAATCTTCCATTCTTTGTATTAGCCGGTATTAAATAATTATTCATCTATATCACACACCCTT
>CADCQR010000133.1 GCA_902803685.1 uncultured Erysipelotrichaceae bacterium | reverse complement strand
ATCATTTTGCCTATACACTGGTAAAGGGTAAACTGGTAAAGTGATTGTTAATAAAACTGTATAGGGTCAAAATAAAAAGAGGCAATATTCATTTAACCTCTTCTCATGAGCTATCAATATGTTTCCAGATACTAAAAATTAATATTTCAAAGCATCAATAATTTTTTGTATTTCAGTTTTATATTCAGCTTTTTCATTTGAATATATAAGAGTATTATCTATTCTACTAACATACATATAATATCCGTCGCTAATTAATTTATAGGTTTCGTAATTCTTGCCACTTGTTGAACTGTTTTTATAATCACCATTTCTATAACCATCAATTATTTCTTTATTATTTTGAAATAATTGTTTAGCTTTATTAGTATCACTAGCTACAATAAATTGAATATAAAAATTACTGTTTCCTAATTCATATACATCTGTAACGTAATCATAATTAGAATATTTGTATTTTACATCTGTAGCTTTAAATCCCTCCTTTTCAACTATGTTTTTTACCTCATCAACAGTTAATGCTTTTTTATTACCACATCCAGTTAATGTGAACATAGCTAATAGCAAAAATACTATAAGAAAACATTTCTTTTTCATCACTCTTCCTCCTTTATTTTATTTTATTTTATCACTATATTATTATCGAATCAATAAAAAACAAACTCTATTACATCTAGGGTTTGTTTATTTCATTATATGGGGCGTTATAAGAGAATCGAACTCTTGCATACTAGTGCCACAAACTAGCGTGTTAACCACTTCACCAATAACGCCATATCTGATTGACTCCTTTATTTTATAATATATATTTTTAAAAATCAAGCTTTTTTTTATGGGTATATAACTATACACAAAATATCTATTTGAATAAGCTATTTTGAAGGGAGATTATTATGAATTACAATTATTATAGGAATGAGAGGCTTAATTTATTTAGTCCTGAGCATGGTTACAACTTAGGCAATATGTTTCAAGATTTATATGATACATATAAAAATTATAAAATAGAGCCTCTTAGAGCCAGTGATGCGCAGGAAAAGGCATACTTGGAATTATCTCGAATTGCTTTTGCTATGCATGAGATGAATTTATATTTGGATGTTCATCCTAATGATAGAACAATTTTACAATTATTTAATGATTATAGGAAGATGTTAATACAACTTGAAAAGGAGTACGAAAAAATGTATGGCCCTCTAGCAATAACTAGTGATACTTTGGAAAAAACTCCATTTAATTGGGTTTCTGATACTTGGCCTTGGGAGGGGAGAATAAATGTTTAGTTATCAAAAAAGATTACAGTACCCTGTAAATATTAAAAAGAAAGATTTAAAGATGGCAAAACTATTAGTTACTCAGTATGGTGGACCAAATTGTTTTTGGGACCTAGTTATATTTTAATTTTAAGATATTATTATCGGGATAAAATTCTATTTCTTTTATGATTATATGGTAAATTTCATTTTTTTGTTTTGGAGATAAGTCATTATTTTTTAATAGTTCAGTAATTGATTTTAATTCTATTTTCTCTTTTTTTATAGTTTCTTTTCTGTTTACTATTTTATTTAACTTTGTATTAACAGCGTTTTCTTGTTTTTGTACTAATAATTTTTTCTTTTTATATTCTTCTATTGAATCAATTCCCTCTAAATATGCTTGATTTATTCTTTCTTTTTCTTTGTTTATTTCACTGATTTTGCCGAGCAAAGAATTATACTGATCTTTACTATTGGTTAGTACTTGACTTTTATATAATATTATACTGTTATTCTTAAAATCTTCTTGTAACTGATTTAAGACTAAATCTTCTAATAAATTAATAGGTATTTTGTTCCTATTATTACAAGACCCTTTATTATATCCGTTGCATCTCATACAATTTTTTCCATATTTAACTAATGTTGAATTGCACATAAAACATCTAATTAACCCTTTAAATGGGGATATTTGTTTGTCATAAACATTTGATTGATATTTATTTGTTTTATATTTTTCGTTTGTTTTAATTCTTTCTTGAGCTTCATTCCAAATTTTTTTGTCAATGATACCACTATGTTTTCCATTAACAATTATTTTTTTATTATTTATCGTGTAAGTTAATTTTCCAATATATGTTGGATTTGTTAGTATATATTTTACAGATCTATTTTGAAATCTATTAGCATTTTTAGTTTTGAAACCAAGCTTATTTATTGTTCTTGTTATATTGTTGATGCTTTTCTTTTTATAAATAAATAAATTAAATATCATTTTAACAATTGCTGCCTCTTCTTTATTTATTACTAATCTATTAGATGCTACATCATATCCAAGTGACGGTCTAGTTTGTAGTTGACCATGGTTATGTTTTTCTATTTGACCTTTTTTTACTTCTGAGGATAAGTTTATTGAGTAGTATTCTGCCATAGCTTCTAGAAATGCTTCAATTATAACCCCCATTTTATCATTTGGATCAATTGGTTCTGTAATAGAAATAACTGGTATGTTACATTCTTTTTTTAATAATGATTTATATACGATTGAATCCTCTCTATTTCTAGAAAATCTATCCATTTTATGTACTAAGATAACATCAAATTTTTTTGGTTTACATTTGGCTTGTTTTATCATTTCTATAAATGCAGGTCTTTTGTCAACCGTTTTTCCAGAAATACCTTTGTCTTTGAAAATAAATTGCTTATCAATTTCAATATTATTTATTTGTGCATAGCTTTTTATACTTTTTAGTTGCGCATCTAGCGAATAACCATCTTTTGCTTGTTCTTCCGTAGATACTCTTATATATACAGCGGCTTTTTTCAAATTAAAACACCTCATAGTATTTTATGAGATGTTTGGATTTTATACGCAGTTTTATAGCTAATTTTATTGGTTTCACGTGCTTAATCTATTTTAGCTTGTTTTATTACCGTTACACGACTAAAGCTTTTTGCATCTGATCCTTTTGCTCCTCTTGTGTCCATGTAATTGGCAACCTGGGAATCAATCAGTCTTTGATTATATGGCCCTTCCCCTGTTAAGTTTAGCCATGACTCTACACAAGTCCTAATAAAATAACTTGCTTGATCTCTCCGCAATTTTTCTGGCATTTTATCGATTATTCGAGATATGTCACCATTAACAATTAATCTGTATATTAAGTTGAACTCTTCAAAAGATTCTAACATTCCTGCTGGAACATTTATCTTTCCATATTGTACTTTTGAGCGTTCATCTATTACTCCGATATTTTGATAACGTTTTAGCGTGTTGAACGCTACTTCGGCATCTTCTAATTCTGTTCCATCAGCCTCAAAATTAATAATACATTCTTTTTCCATAGTTATTTTCTCCTTTGCCATTTATTCTATGTGTTTTCACATATAAAGTCAATAACTTAAATACCATATATTGAGGTGATTATTTTGCAATTAGAATTAAAGCTTATTGTAGAAGAAACAATAACTAATTCGCGCATTATAAATTTAATTAAAGCAATAGAAGAATATAGTAAAAGTAATTTCTAGTCTCTAAAACAATTCGGTGGTTCTAATGGGGAGCTAGGAGCAGCACTGCGATATTTAAATCAAAGGATTTCAATGCCCGATAATATTGGTAAAGCACTACTTACAGACATTGGTACAGAGGAGCTTGGACATGTAGAAATGCTTCAAACTATGATTTATCAACTAATTAAAGATGCAACTCTAGATGAATTACAGTCTGCTGGATTGGATACTCATTATGCAGAACATGCAAAAGGTTTATTTCCTACGGATGCTAATGGTGTTCCATTTACAGCAGCATATTTTGCTACCACAGGTGACCCGCTAGCTGATATATCAGAAGACATGGCCGCAGAGCAGAAGGCAAGAGCTGTATATGAAAATTTGATAGACCTTACTGATGATCCTGATGTTATACAGCCACTTTTATGGTTGAGGCAAAGAGAAATTGTCCATTATGCTCGCTTTAAGGAGTTATTTGAATATTATCAAAACAAGTTTAAAAATAATAATCAGAAGGTAAATAATGGGGTAATGTATGGTGAAAATACTAAAAATTATGATGGCAAATTTAACGATTCCATAACAAATAATGATTTTGACTTTTCTGAATTAGCCGGAAATAATAGTTTTAATACTCCAAGTAGTTTAGATATTACTAATGGCTTTTTAGATAACATGAGTTTAGATTTTACAAATATGATGGGAAGACGAAGATATTAACTGTATTTAATAGATACTTTGTATATCTGTTAGTGTAAAGAGTTTTAGGGATTTATTGCCAATTTTCTTTGTAGTTTGTTATAGTAGTAATTGTTTATTAAATTAGTTATTAAATTTTCATAGTTTTGTAGTATAATATTCATATGAGAAATCTCCTTTGTATAGTTTAGACACTTACAATTT
>CADCQR010000132.1 GCA_902803685.1 uncultured Erysipelotrichaceae bacterium | reverse complement strand
CTTTAGTGTTTATATTTTTTATTTGTTTAGTAAATTTTGTAAAATTGACTATATCTAAGTTTCTTCCAATATCCTGTGATAAAGAAACGTCTTTATCATTTATTCTATTTGTAAATTTCGATAAATTAATAGAATTTATTGTCCTACACGATGATTTAAAATTATCTAACCATTCTTCAAACATCTTCAAATCCTCGCTACTGTTTTTAAAAATAGCAATTTGATTAAGTTCACTATTTCCGTTGAGGCCTGATTTACTTACGTTTGACGAGCCGATAATTATACAAGTAAAATCATTACTTTTTAATTTATAGAACTTTCCGTGCTAAAAAGTATCCGTATATGTTGCCAAATATATACTATTTAAGTTTAACAAGCCTTTCAAATACTTTGCAGTCTCAAAATCCATGGATTCTATAATAGTATCATCATAATAGTGTTGTAAAGAACCAACTATTAATTCGATAGTACCAGATCTATTTATAACAGGAACAATCAGGCTATTTAACTCATTTATTCCGCTTCTAAACAGATATCCAGTAGCGATATGGATTGAATTGACTTTGATTATAGAACAAATAGCTTTAATAATATCAGATAATGATTCATTATATTGATTAATAAAGCAACATTTTTCATTCAATAAAAGCTCATTTTTTATATATTCCTGATATTTGTGAATAATTTTATAATGAAGAGAAGGTGGAATATTATTTCTTAATTCTTTTTTTGCTTTTTTATTATTTTGTATCTCTGTTTTATTGAATGATTGTATTGTTTTCGATGTCGGCGACGTAATCTTATATATATTATCTGGTTTACTTTCTACCGCAGCAATTTGAACTTCTTCAATATCAGTATTAACGCAATCAATGAGATTTGGAGATTTTTTTATTGCTACAATTTGAGTTTCAATACTTGGTTGTGTAATATACTGTATAGCCGATGGTTGACTTGAAATTGCAATTTTTATTAATTCATCATCAGGGTTTTTTATATATTTTATGAGATACCCTTTTTTTTCTAATGCTTTAACTACAAGATTTCGTGGCAGTTTATTGATAATGTTTTTTATACTTTTAGGATTGGAATCAATGGCTTTGATAACAAAACTGTTTTCTGGTTTTTGTAAATGTCCGATTGCCATTGGATTTTGATTTAAAGCTATATCGATTAATTCTGCAGTTGGAGATTTAATATATTGAATAGTTGCTCCTTTTCTGGATACAGCACTGACTTTTTGTTGATAAGTCGGATTTTTAATAAATTGCAATACATTTGGATCTTTTTCAAATGCTTGCATTAATAATTCCTTATTGGGTTCATCAACAAATTGAACAGCTGTTGGGGAAGTAGTATATGCTTGCTTTTGAACATCATAACTCGGATTTTTTATATGTCTTATTGCATAACCATTTTGTTTTACAGCTATTAATTGCTGTTCCAATGTGGCATTTTCTAAATATTGAATTGCATTTCCTTTTATTTTTAAGAGTTCGCATTGATCGTTATAGTTCATATTTACAATAGAACTAATATTAATTGTTTGATTCTGAAATTTTACTGTTTCTTTATTTTTCATGTTTATCATCACCTATATTCAAAATATACTTATTATATTATTTATCCATCTTCTGATTCATCAACTGTATTCTTGTTCTTGCCTCTTGGATAAGGCGATTTCTTTATCCACTCTACTCTGCCATCTTTATAATGATAGCGCTGACTGTGTGAAGGTACATCATTTGGAGTGTATGAACGAGTAGTTTTTTCAGTTATAGACTCTTTTTCGGCTTTAGATTCAGATACTTGATTAGAATTATCCGCACATTTATCATTATTATTCTCTAAAATAATTTCATTCGAAGCATAATCATCATCGTTTCTTTCGGTATTTAAAAATATATTTTTAATTTGGGGGGCTATGAAATCAGACAATACTGTTTCAAGTGCTTCATAACCTATTTTTACTAATTCATCTTTATCAGGTAAGTATTCAAGTAGCAAATCTTTTAATTGAGATAAACGCCCTTTCTTTTTTTTAAAAGGCTTTGGTCTGTTTGTCTCAATTGTAATTGATTTTTTATTTTCAGAAGGTAGCGACGATTTAGATTTGACTGTAACTTTTGGCGATGATTCTTTTTTAGTTTGTTTCTTTTCACTTACAGTTGCGGTTTTATCATTTTCACAAACGTTGATATTTATAGGAACACTAAGATTAATAACCTTACAAGGAATGTATTTTCCATCTCCGAAATCAGTAAATTGATTAGTCGCAGGATCATAATACCAGTTTGTTGGATTTCGCCAGTTTCCATGATGTGCATTTAAATGTTCTTTTCTGGTGAGAAACTGAATATTATCAGGGTCACCTTGGAACTCAGGATATTTTTCAGCACTTTTCATATGCTGACCGTCAAAGGGTCTTCCGTCAGAGTCATATGCTTTTCCCTTATCAATGATATCTTGCTGTTGTTCAGGAGTCCAATCTCTTATGCCTTTTCCAACTTTAACTCGCTCTTGTTCCCGCCTCCATGCTATTCTTATAGCTTTACTTGATTCAGCTGTTCTTCTTGACATAAGCTCACTCTCCTATCCCAAGAATGTTATAAAGATCATTAAGGAATGCGAAGAAGTCATTATACACTTCGTCATCCTCAATCTTTCCAGCCTCCTGATTAAAAATTGAAATTGTTTCGGTTTCTTTTTTTATAAGAACAGGATCACCATTAGGCAGGGCTCCTATCACAATATAACTGTCATCCGGTCTATTGTTATCATTAACATCAATCAATGGCTTGTGTGCAACACCATAAAATTGAATACCTACGGGCAAATAACACTCACCACCATCAGAATAAAGCAACCATTCTCTATATTTTGAAGGTAGTAAGAAAGAGTTTTTTTTCTCAAAATCAGTGATTTGCTCATTTGTAGCTGCATCCAGATATTGCATTTTACCTTGTGTGTTGAGTGAATCAACTATAGACTTTAATTCTTCCGATATCATAAGTTACTCCTCCTTTTTCATACATATAGTAAAGGTCTTTGTATTTTTTAACGAATAATCATGTTTATATTTAACGTTACACATCATATAATTATTATACACACTACATATTACCATAGAATTAACAACAAAGAAATTCAGCATTATATATGCAAAAATGATAATTCTTATGTATGTTTCGACTAAAAGCTACGATACCATTTGTAAAGAACTCACTCGTAGTTTACTTTTGGTATACCCTATGAACTGCTATTCTAACATGAAAGTAGCCATTCTTGTTTTTTATTTTGTGCTATAATAGCACATTTT
>CADCQR010000131.1 GCA_902803685.1 uncultured Erysipelotrichaceae bacterium | reverse complement strand
TCATTGGAACATCCTTTAATTCATAAGAATTATCACCCTCAAAAAAATTATTCATTCCACCGCCATAACATAGTGGAACCATTTTTTCTAATAAATCATATTTACCAACCAAAACTCCAACGCCCGTTGGAGCGCACATTTTATGACCAGAAAAACTCAAAAAATCAATGTAGCTATTTCGAAAATCTTCGACCATATGTGGAACACTTTGTGCTCCATCAACACAAAAATATATATTTGAATCATGACACAACTTACCAATACTCTTAACGTCGCGAACATCACCAATAACATTAGTCACATGTGCAATGCTTATAACTTTGGTATTACTTGTAATAGAGTTTTTAACAGATTCTATTGTCAGTTCTAAGTTCTCATCAAGTTCCATATATTTAATAACAATCCCAATTTCCTCACTTAATCTAATCCAAGGAAGAACATTGGAAGCATGCTCACTTTTAGTAAGTAGCACTTCATCCCCTCTATGAAGATGATATTTCATAAATCCAAATACAACTTGATTTATTGACATCGTTGTACCAGAAGTAAATATTACCTCTTTTGGATTACAATTAACAAATTTTGAAACAACCACTCTAGTATCATCATATAGTTTATTAGTTAAAACCGCAGCATCATAATCTCCTCTATGTATATTAGAAGTATGCTCGGTCATATATCTAACAACACTGTCAACAACACGTTTAGGCTTTAAAGTGGTTGCTCCATTATCAAAATACACAATATCTTTATTAAGCATTTCAAAATCGTCGCGATTCATATAAAGTACCTCCTAACAATAATATATTTTTAATAATTTATAATATATTATATTCAAATTTAGTAAATAAAAATATTTTATCAGAAAAAAAGACTTTTTTTCAAAAAAAGTCAAAATTTATATCTAAATATTATCATTATTTCTCATTCTATTCTTAGTCTGACCTAAAATATTTTGCGCATCTGCCATAACTCTAGCTAGATTACCATTAGAAGCTGGAGAAAGCGTAGCTAGCTTATTTTCTAGCACTTTCTTTTCCGATTCAAGGCGAGCCACTCTAGCATTTAAACTAGCAATTTCTCTTGATTGCTTTTTGGATAAATCCAATAACTTTTTACGGGAACCCATACACTTTGTTAAGCGCAAATCATAATCATCAATAGTTGACTGTAAACTTTTATTCAATTCAACTAAATTTGATATAGTAACTGTAACATCATCAAATATATTTCCATTAGATCGATTATTAGCAATAGAACTATTAAATTCAAAGTTTTCTAAAAGATTATTATATTCAAAGTCTTCGTCAAAAGAATAATCATTAGAATAAGAATTTATATTATCATAGCCTCCTATTTTATCAGATACATAATCAAAATTATCATATACATTTTCCTCTTCAGCCTGAGAAATAGACTGAAGAGATTCATGACTTTTATTACTATCCCTAGTCTTTCCAACACTGCAACTTTCGTTTTCTTGAATTTCACTAGATTCTTTTTTTTCTTGTTCAGTCTGTTCAGTCGGTATTTTTGCACTTATCAAAACATTTTCCTTAGGTAAACTATTTTCTGCATTGCTAACAGCATCATCAGTACTTTCATTTTTTAACTCGCTAGCAGAAATATCTATATTAAGCGGTTCTTCATAGGTATCATTGCTATCATCAATATTCACAGTTGCAACTGCATCAGCAACAACTTCAGTCTCTGTTTGAACATCATTAACAGGTAAAGCAATACTTTCATTATTATCTTGAACTTCATCTGCAGGCAAGGCAGCACTCTGGGTTTCCTTTCGAACATCTTCAGTAGGTAAAGAAACACTTTCCTGTTGACCGCCATTTATAGATTCATTACCATCTACTTCTTCAGATAGCGGTGTATCAACAGAAACATCATTTTCAGTAACAGATTCTTCCTCATAAACATTGTCTACACTAACACTAGAATCTATAGCAGATACATTGTTTGCATCATTTAATATATCACTACTAAACGAATCATTTTTATCATCCTGAGATAAAGTATTATCTTCCTCACTATACACAGAATCTTCAGAATAACTAATAGTTTGATCATCATCTTCAGAAACCACAGGAATTGATATATTTAATCCAGTTGAATCAATAATTTGAATCCGACCATCAGCTAATGAATACTCAACGATATTACTATCAGAAGCATTTTTGCTCAAATATATATTTTCATCATTTATACCAATAAAACTATAATATTCATTGTTAACAAGATTATTGCCATCAAAATCAAATATACTAGCTTCAGAAAATTGATTATTAAATAAATATTTCCCCTGATTTCCCATCAATCTATTAAGGTTATCTTTTATAGTAGCTGGCGTGGTTACTAACTTCGTTGAAGCTAGAGGGTCATCCTTCATGTTAATACTTTCTAATACATTTGAGCTATAATTATCAGCTTTTTCTACTAAAAGGATACCACCAGCAATTTCTTTGATCTCCCTATTATTGCACGAAATTATTTCTTTTCCATCAGGATCTACTACACCAATATGAGATGCCACTACAGTAGGATCTACAGCTTCTAACAAAGAAGTAGTCGCAACAACATTACCATTATGCAACTTTTCATCATTAATAAAGTAATACTGAACATTATCTCCTGTAACCCCGTAAGTACAAACAATATCTGTCCTATCTTTATATTTAACCAATCCCTTTTGTATCTGCATAGCCATATTGAGCACCACCCATTTTATCCTTTTATCTTCTTTTATAATAACATACTTTACAAAGCAAGACAACTACATTTTTCTTTTTTTACGCTCCATAGCAATTGCAAAAACCAACAAAATATTATAAAATGTAGTCGGTGATATTTATGAAAGAAAGTACTAAACTAACTATACAGATGTCACTTCTATTTTTAATAATATTTGTTTCTTTCGGAGTAATAATAGTAAATGAGAGAATTTCTCCACTAAGAATACCAAAGGTAAAAGAAAAAACAAGTGCATACTTAAGCAAAAATTATGAAAACATATTAAATGAAGTAAGTTTAGAGGAAACAGAATATAAAAATCTGCGATATCAAACTAAAGTTACCAGTAATAAAAATAAAAATTGGTACTTTTATATATTCTATGAAAATAAAACTTTTACAGATACCTATACAGCAGATTTTATAGAAGGCAAAACAATAATTGAATATCAAGAAAATAACATAAGAAAAAACATAAAAGCAAAAACAAATACTGAATGTAAGGCTAATATAGAAAAAACATTCGACAAATATACTAAACCAATTCAAGAACAGATACTTAATTCACAAAAATTAGAATCAACAAAAATATATACACTAGAAATTGAATTTAAACCATCAATTTATAAATCAGAAAAAATTGCTAGTTATATAACAAATCTCTCAGAAAAAATGAGAAACAAAAATATTACACCAAAACACTATAGTTTTATTATAACAGATTCAAAAGATGAAACACATGCAATAAAAATATCAAATATAACAGACGATATAATTAAATTAGATAATTTTGAAAATATAATTTCTGATATATTAAATGATAAAAAAAACAGTACGATCTTAAATACATATAATATAAAATATGAATTTTTAAATTAAGGAGGTTTTAAAATGAAAAATTGCATATTCTGTGAAATTATTAAAGGAAATATTCCATCAAAAGTATTATATGAAGATAATTTATTAAGTATAATTATGAACATTAATCCAGTTACGGATGGACATCTCCTAATTATCCCCAAA
Organism: uncultured Erysipelotrichaceae bacterium; assembly: GCA_902803685.1. The sequence goes on along the minus strand of CADCQR010000131.1, from coordinate 4,459 downwards.
GAACACTTTGAAAATATTATGGATATTAATGAAGAATTTATCACGCATTCAATAAATATAGTAAAAAAAGAAATATACCCCAGATTAAAGGAAAGACTTCACTGCGAAGGATTAACACTAGTACAAAATAACGAGCTAGGCCAAGAGATAAAACATTATCACATTCATTTAATACCAAGATATCAAAATGATAACGTGGATTTTCAAATTGATGAGCAAAAGCTTAAGCCAGTAGACCAAATATATACAAACTTAACAAACTAAAATACAAAGAACCCTCTTTGTATTTTTTTATAATACTAATAAACGCGATTATTGTTAAAAGAACCACCTAATATTATAGCCAATAAAATATATAAAACAATTATTATAATAAATCCGCTACCTCTAGTATTATGATTTTCACTACAGTTCATCTCATTCACCTCCTTAAATATAAGCGCCTAAGATGATAATTAAAAGTATAAATAACACCAATATAATCGCCGAAGCCGAATATGATGTATTATTAGTCACATTAGAACACATACCTAATCCTCCTTTTTTGCTTTCACTTTATTTTATGGTAATTATCTGATTTTGTGATTATATCTATATTTTATTGCACTAAAATTATTTTTTTGCTATTATATTCTACAGGAGGTTACTATGAAAAAAAATAAAGTAATATTAAGTATAACAGCATTAATGTTAACTGCCTCTTTATTGGCAACCGGATGTAAAAAAGAAGTTAACATAAGTTCAAAAGCCATCGTTGGCTTAGAAGAAGGAGAAGTAACAGCTAATGAGTATTATAAAAGTATCAAGGAAGATAACATTTCTAATTTAGTTGATATGATTGACCATAAATTATTTGATAAAAAATATAAAACAACAGATGAAGAAAATACCAGTGTAAAAAATCAAATTGATAACATTAAAAAATATTATCCAGATACAAATACGTTTAATCAAGTTATTTCACAATACTTTGGAGCTAAAGATGAAAAAGATCTTGAATCAATATTAAGATTAGAATACAAAAGACAAAAAGCCGTGGAAGATTATGTAGAGAAAAATCTAACAGATAAAGAAATAAAAGATTATTATGATAATAATATATACGGTGACATGTCAGCAAAACACATTTTAATAACAGTTAATGCTAAAGAAGACTCAACTGATGAAGAAAAAAAAGAAGCTGAAGAAACTGCGTATAACAAAGCTAAAGAAATAATAAAAAAATTAGAAGATGGCGAAAAATTTGATAAATTAGCTAAAGAAAACTCTGATGATAAAGATACTGCAACTAAAGGTGGAGAATTAGGAAGTTTCTCATATGACAAGATGGTTTCAGAATTTTCTGATGCATGTGCAAAACTTAAAGTAAATGAATATACAAAAGAGCCAGTAAAAACATCATATGGATATCATATAATACTAAAAACAAAGCAAGAAAAAAAGCCAACTCTAAAGAGTGTTAAATCAAAAATAAAAGAAAAACTGAGAGAAAAAAAATTATCGGAAAACACTTCATTATATTATGAATCACTAATATCAATTAGAGAAGAAAATGGCATCACATGGAATGATAGTACTTTAAAGAAAGCATATAAAAAATTAATGGACAATTTAATAGATACTACAAACAAAACAAACTAACAGATTCTCTACACAAAAAAAAGGCAAATATTTGTCTTTTTTATTTTTAATAAAATATACATAATAAAACTAATTGCGCATATATAATCTATAATTAACAGACTTCTTGTCATAAACAACTTTATATTTATCAGAATCCTTTAAATACAAATCCACTCTACCATCTTTTCCTACTAAAAACATATCAAAATCATAAAAATCAATTAACTGCAAGGAATCTTTATCCATATTATATATAGATAAGTACTTCTTTAATATTCCAGTTTCTGAATATAGATCCGCTCTTCCATCTACAAATACTGGAATATCATAATATATCAATTCTCCACCGAAATTATATTCATTATATAATTTCTTTGGATTGCTTTCCTTAATAATATTAACAGATTCTGCGTTTAAAAATGCATATTCCCTATTAATTACTTGTATTGTTTCAGGTATAGATAACAAAATTATACCAATTAAAGCTACTTCTGTAAAAAGCATAACCTTAAAAATATTTTGAAACTTGAAACTCCCAACATAATCAAATATAAAAAATGAACTAAAGATATAAATATAAGGCCAAAATCTAATTGCCTTCAATCCCAAATAAATCCCAAGCATAAACAAAGCAAAATCTATAGTTTTTATTTTCTCTTTGCTTAATAACAATATAAAAAATATAACAGTCGAAACAACAAAGAATGGCATATGTGAAATACTACTAACAGTAGTAGGCTGCCATTCAGCAATCGTATGTATCATAGTAGAATCACAAAGATTAACATAAGGATACAGAGTCATTCTAAAACCATGTATATTTATTCCAGTACAAATAACCGATAACAAGCCGACAATTAATAACGTATATAACTGCTTTCTTTCCAGAGAAACAGTAACCACTTTAGAAGTATTTATCTTAAAAATAGAAACTCCAAAAGTAAAAAAGCACAATAAATATCCTAAATTAGATGACCCCCCATGCATATTTGCCCACAATATAGTAAGCAATGGTAAAATGTATATTTTCTTAGATTCTTTTTTATTAATAAAATCTCTTATTAAATATATAGTTATAGTTACAAAAATAAAACTTATAAAGTGTGGCCTTGCCTGAATAAATGGCATTAAAAAAGCAGATATACATATCCATATAAGAGTAAAAAAATAATTTGAAGTAAGCTTTTCCTTATTATACCTATACATATAGAAATACATCATAAGTAAAGAAATAAAAATATATATCAATATACTAATATTACCAAAAATACTCCTAAGAACATATATTAATACCTCAAATAGCCATTCATGACTAACCCAATATTCATTGTAAGCACTCCAAGAAAATATATCTTTCTTTAACAAAGAATTATTAAACATATATTCTCCTGCTTTGACATGCCAAAAATAATCACTTTCTTTGTTAATAAAAGTAGTTAAAAACAAAGCAAAAACAATTAAAAAGATTATAACAAAACATTTATCTCTATTCCTAATTTTCTTCATACTCCAAACCTTTCAAATACATTTTTTCCCTAATCTTTCTTTTTAATTCATCTCCACTATATTTAGTACATAATTTTTTATACAACTTATCATACTCTCGCCTAGCTATATCAGAGTCAACCTTAAAATCAACATTAGAAATAACCACATCTATTAAATTAATATCAAAGCCATAGTTAATTAAGTCTGAAGTAATTTTTCTTTTCAAAATTATTCCACCCCTGCTCTTATTGCTCTTTAAAAATCTATAAACAAGTTTCTGAATCTTGACCATCTGCTCTTCTTCTGAAAATACTGAGATATTGTTTTCAATTATATTAGTATCTATACCACGATTTATTAACGCATTTCTTATCTTATTTGGACCATTATATGTACTAACCATCTGACTATTAATAAATGCTTTAGCAAAAACGTCATCATTCAAATATCCTTGTTTTGATAATTTTTCTATACAATTTTCTATTAAATCGGCAGAATACTCTTTTTTCTTTAATAACTCATAAATCTCTCCAGTACTTCTAATTCTAGTTTTGATAAGACTTAAAGCAGCATAATATACTTCATAAAATGTATTATCTCTCATTATATCTTCAATAATATCTCTAGCAATATTTTTTGAAATTAATAAATTATATTTTAATATTACTTCCTCATATAATATTAACTCAAGATTATCCAAAGTAACTTTGTATTTACCATTACTCAATTTTTTATATTTTAATATTTCCATATACACTACTCCATTAAAAGTATACCAAATTAAATTACAAAAAAAAAGAAAGCTATTCTTCCTTCTTTTTAATCTCAATAAGTCCCTCTGAAACTTCTTCAAGTGCTCTTCCTATATTCCTTTTACTTCTATATTCATTTTCTGGCATCTGCAAAAGGCCGTCTTTATCAATCTGTTTGCTTCTCCTAGCAGCAATATGCACAAGCTCATATTTAGAATCAACTATATTTAAAAGTTTATCTATAGAAGGAAAAATCATTAATATCACGCTCCTATTATCTAGGATAAACCAGTTAATTGAATTTATCAATAATACCAAAAAATTAGACACATTATTTACATAAATATAATATTAAAAAGATGCCAAAGCATCCTTAATTCTACCTGTAATTACAACAAGAACCACATTGAACATTACTAACTGTATTTTCTTCACTACATGTATAACGGGGTTGATAAAAATGTCTATATACATGATGATTAATTATACGAGTATGCACAGGGCAAACATGTGGCACATCATGCACAAAAGTACGATGCACACATTTTTCCTGAATACCTTCAGTAATAGGGTTAAACATAGGCGTTTGAGGCTGA
>CADCQR010000130.1 GCA_902803685.1 uncultured Erysipelotrichaceae bacterium | reverse complement strand
TTTCTGATTCTGGTAATCTAAAAGCTTTTTTAGAGTTAAACAATAATAATAATTTTTTATAATACTCAACACTCTCCAGATTATTATCACGTATTGCTTCCAAGTACTTCATAGAAACACATCGGTATAATGACACGCCTTTTTCATCATTTATTCTCATTACACATGGCATCTTATCAAATAATATTTCAACAAAATCTAAATTTCTATTTTGAGATAATAAAAAGCTTATAAACTCATCATCTACATTTCTCTTAATTCTTTTATCAAACGTATCACAATGTCTAATTTTCTCTGCAAACTGCATCAAATCGTTATTAGAACTTCTTCTATTACGAGATTTAGATGGTGCAACTCTTTCTATTTTTTTAGCTAATTTTACTAGTCTTGTTTTAAAAACGTCTTTATTAACCTCATCAAAGTTATCACAAACTACACTTATATAATCGAAGAAATAGTCTATTAAATATAATTGTTTTGTATCCAGGTATTCAGATACAATTTTTTCTACACATCTAAAAAGAGCACTGAGAAACTCATTACAATCATGTGCAGCACAAGACAAAACTTCATTATCAGTGAGTTTTCTTTGCATTCCAATCAATGTATCATGTAATTTACTTTCCAGTGCATCCATTTTAATCCCTCCGATTTACACTAATCAATTCAAGTGTTGTAGTTAACTGCTTTATTCTTTCTATAATACGTCGAGCTTTAACCTTATCAACACCGGAAGCGGTTATTGATAAGGATTTTTCCAACTCATCCAACGTTAAATTCGAAGTAAAGAAAGTTGGTAAATGATTATCCATTCTATATTGAAGAATTGGACCAAGTATCTCATCTCTTGACCAATTACTACAATTTTCTGCTCCAATATCATCTAAAAGCAATAACGGGATTTTTTTTATATATCTAAATTTTTCTTCATAATTTGTATTAAAAGCTGCCTTCAGGCTACGTAAAAACTCTGGGTAATATATTAAAATACTCTTTACACCCTTTTTAGCCATCTCATTAAACAAAGCTGCAATTAAATATGTCTTTCCAGAACCAAAATTTCCAGTTAAATATACACCTTTTGGATTCTCTCCATTACAATATTTTTCAATAAAATCTTTAAAATATTTTACAATCGGAATTCTTGCTCTATCATTTTTATATATGTTAGCAAATGTTGCCTTTTCTATTTCTTTTGGCATGTCAAACAAGTCAAGATTCTTTTTATATTCATCATTTTTTAATCTGGTAATTTCAAACTTACAAGCCACATATGAAAAAACAGGAATATTCCTTTGCACCTCTGCTTTAAAGCAATACCCATTTTGCTCATTTTTGCAACAATCCAAGCCTTTGCATATTTGACAATTTTTATTTTCATTGCAAGCATCCTGAAGCGATGAAGTATATTTCATAAGTATTTCGTCTTTCAAATTCAAATGACCTATGTATTCTTTAAATTCGTCATCACAACAAGCTTCATAAAAAGATTTTTCTAGAGAAGTATTATCAATATTATTTAATATATCACCTATATTTTGCATACTTCCCACCACCTATATTTAATTTATCAAAAAATATTATTTTTGTCTATCAATATTAAACTATTATAAAAATTTATAATTATTATGTTTTTATATTTAATTCTTTTATCTTTGCCAATATAATAGTTGTACTTGTTGAAATAAATCTTTTTATATTTTCAATATTAAAAATATAATCTTTTCTTACCTTAGAATTTTCTATAATGGTTGACGCTTTATTTATTATTATTTGTAATTTTTCCATTGGTATTTCACTTATAATATTTGGAATATTAGGAATATCGCAATAAAATATACGTAAATTCATATCATATTCATCAAGTAGTTTAGTATTTAGATTTGTGTAATCACTATATATATAAATACCAAGCATATTACCTGTACATTTTACTTGTGTACCATCTAACTTAGTAATCATATTTTTGTCATAAATCTCCGGAATAAAATATTTGAACCATAAATAGTCTGTATATAAATGGATAAAATACCCCAATACAAAATCATCATACATTTTATCTCTATATTTATAAATAAACCGTTCTATATTTGGTATATCATTTCCGTCACTATCTAAAAAATGACTTTTAACTTTGGTTTCTCCTATTTGCTTAGATATGTCTGGTGCAATCGAACCAATTAGTAATATATCATTGTTTCTCTTTAATACTTTATTTATTTCATTAGCCACTGCCATATGTATTAATGTAGAAGACATTAAATTTCACCTCCTATAAAATTTTACTTTATCTTTATTATTCATTCTTAGAAATAAATTCTATAGTACTTTCTATAGCGTATTTCATATGTGTATTATCATAAAATCCATGACCACCGTTATCTATTAAAAATAATTTGCTATTTTTACATTTCATAATATGACTTACCAATAATATTTAAAATTCATAAGCATAGTATAATTTATAATCTTATTAGTTTTAAGTAATATCTATCACCACTATCCATTGTTTGTGTAGTTAATATTACTTCGTGATCAAAATATATTTTAAACGTATTACCTTGACCATAGACACTAGTCTTTTTATTCACATAATAAAAATTATCATTAGTTTTGATTACAATATAATCACTATTAACTCTTTTAATTACAAATTTAAATTTTCCTGAATTGATATTGTATTTTTTTCTTAGTACTACCTCATAATTTTTAGTAGACTTTTCTTTTTCAAAATCTCCAGTCAACTTTGACCACACTACCTCTTAATTTGCAGCTCATAAGGCTGTTTTTGATTATGAAACCCAAATAAAACTATTGATATAATAATGCATATATAACGCCTATAAAAAGAAAAAGTTTCCATTCCATAATTATTACCGCTTAATTTAGCAAATATGTTCTTGTTTGTTAAATCCAATATAGCATTATGATATTATTAATTACAATATTTTTTATTTAAATTTTGGAAGCTTTCCTCAATGCTTTTTCCCTATCAAAGAATACAGTTTTTTATTTACACAAATCAATCAAGAATAATATGAAACCTCTACAAAAATTTAGTATAAACACAAAAACAATTTATAAGCTAAGATTAAGATAACGGCAATAATTAGTTTGAAAAAAGAAATAGGCAATTAAATACCTACTTCTTCCCAATTAAAAAATGCCAAAATTATTTACGCCAAACAAGTTGAGATTTTCTCTATTTTTCCAATAATATAGTAGTCGGTCCAATATTAGTTAAAGATATTTCCATATCCGCACCAAAAACACCAGTCTCGACATGTATTTTATCTGATAATTGCCTATTAAACTCATCATACAAACTTACAGCTTCGGCACCACCTAATGCTTTAATATAACTTGGCCTATTTCCTTTTGTAGTATCACCATACAAAGTAAATTGTGATATAGAAAGAATTTCACCACCATATTCTAAGATACTTAAATTCATAACTCCAGATGCATCTGGAAATATTCTTAAATTAAGTAACTTCTTAACTAAATATTGAATTTTTTCATTATCATCACCCGCAGTAAAACCAACTAGTACAACTAAACCGGAATCAATTTTTCCAACTATTTTACCATCAATAACACATTTAGCATTACCGCTTCTCTGCACAAGTAATCTCATCTAAATATCCTTTCTACTTTCTCAATATATGGCAATTTTTCCAAATTTAAAATAATTCTTTCTAGTTGCTCCAAAGACATCACATAACAATCAATCTCATATATTACTTTATTAGTATGACTTAAAGTCTTTATACCATCAACAGTAATATTATGAAGAGAAATATTTTGAATTAAATCAGCTATATGATTATCAGTACTATTAGTAGTAACTAATAAAACAGATAAATAACGTTTATTATTATTACTATTCCATAAAACATTTACAGTTCTATCCTCAAGCATTGATAAATTATGACAATTTATCCTGTGAACAGAGATACCATTTCCCTTAGTTATATATCCAACAATTTCATCGCCAAATACAGGGTTACAACAATTAGCCAAATTAACTTTAATTTTGTCAATACCGCTAACAATTATATCAGCATCTTTATCCTTACTCACCATTTTTACGACTTTTGGATAAGGAACTTCTTGATGATTTTTATCTATAATATTTATTATACTATTTGGAGTATTCTTCCCATTTCCAACCGATAGATAGATATCATCTAACGACTCAGCTTTTATAACTTCACAGATTTTTATAACATTCGCGTCAGTAAAAAATTCTGAAAAAGGTAATTTCCTTTTTCGCAATTCCTTCTCTAAAGAATATTTACCTCTTTCAATATAAATTTCTCTTTCATTTTTCGTGAAGAATGCTTTAATCTTATTCTTAGTAGCAGTACTCTTTACCATATTAATCCACTCTTTTGATGGAGTAGAATTTTTGTTTGTATTTATCTTTACAATGTCATTATTTCTAAGTTCATAATTTAAAGGAACAATATTGCCATTAACGATAGCACCAACAGTAGTCTCACCAACTCTAGTATGAATCTTATACGCAAAATCAAGTGGAGTAGCCCCCTTTGGTAACTCTATAACATCCCCCTTAGGTGTAAAAGCATAAATATTATTATTAAGGACCTCGTCTTTTACACTTTGAACAAACTCCTCACTAGAAATATTTTCTTTATTCAAATCAATAATAGATTTAAAAAACTGCAATTTTTGTTCTGTTGCTGATGTCAAATTAGCAACTTTATTAGAACCCTTATTTTCTTTATAAGACCAGTGGGCAGCAATACCATTTTCAGCAACTTCATCCATTTCATGGGTTCTTATCTGAATTTCAAATAAATCTCCGCCAACACCAAATACAGTAGTATGCAATGATTGATACATATTAGCTTTCGGCATTGCTACATAATCTTTGAAACGATTAGGCATAGGTCTAAATTTTGAATGAATTAATCCTAACGCTAAGTAACATTCCTGCTCGGTCTGTACTAAAATTCTAAGTGCTAACAAATCGTATATTTCACTAAACTTCTTACCTTTATCAAGTTTGTTATAAATGCTATATATACATTTTGCTCTACCTTTTATTTCATGCGGAATATGATGTTCATTTAAAAGATCAGATACCTGTTGCTGCATCTCAAAAACATACTTATCACGTTCTATCTTAGTCTTATTTAATTTTTCCGCAATATCATAAAAAACATTCGGTTTAAGATAGCGCAACGCTAGATCTTCCATCTCGCTTTTTATTTTATGTATTCCTAAATGATGAGCTATAGGTGCTAATATCTCTAAAGCTTCTTTAGCTTTTATTTTTTGCCTATCCTCTGGAATAGCCCATAATGTACGAAGGTTATGAAGACGATCAGCTAATTTTACAATTATAACACGAACGTCTTCACTCATTCCTATTATTATTTTTTTATAATAATCTATTAAATATTCATTTTCTGTAGAGAAATGTATTTTACTAAGTTTAGTAACTCCCTGTACCAATTTTGTAATCTCAGTGCCGAAAGCATCGCACATTTCTTCTTCACTACAATCACAATCTTCTAAAACATCATGCAAAAATCCAGCACAAATAGTCTCATAATCAGCATAAATGGTAGTCAATATTAAAGCAACATTCATAGGATGGTAAATATAAGGTTCACCACTTTTACGTAATTGCCCCTCATGTTTCTCTTTTGCAAAAAGATAAGCATTTTCAATCAGCTGAATTTGCTCTTCATTATCAATATATTTTTTAGCACTTGAAATTATATCTTCAAAAGTAATATCACTCTTAGACTTAGACAAGGAACCATCTCCCTTCCTAACAATTAACTCCCTTTATCATCTTTTCTTCATACTCTTCTTTATAAATAACTTTTTCCTTTTTTGGTTTCTGTAAATTTTTGTTTTCAAAGTACATAAAAATGGTTGATGCAATAAATATAGAAGAATATGTACCTGCAATAACACCACATAGCATAGCAATATTAAAATTAAATATTTCTCTACTTCCTAGAATCAATAACGCAATTATCGGAATTAACGTTGTAATAGAAGTATAGATTGTTCTAGAAAATGTTTCTGCAATACTTTTATTAACTATATCATATAGTTTTTGCTTATCTAATTTTTTATTATTACTTTTATTCAAATTTTCTCTTATCCTATCAAAAGAAACAATCGTATCATTAATTGAATAACCAACAATCGCTAAGATTGCCGCTATAAAAATTGAATTTATTTCAAATCTAAATATAGAAAATAAACTAATTACTATTAAAACATCATGTACTAAAGCTAAAACGCCACCAATTGCATAACTATATTTAAATCTAATTGAAATATATATTATTATTCCAACTAAAGCAGCAGCAATAGCAATAATTGCATTTTTTATCAATTCACGAGCTACAATATTACTAACTACACCAATATTAACTTTAGCTTCATATTTTTCCTCTAATTTCTTATTAATATCTTTTACCTGCTCACCAAATAATGCTTTATCAATTGTTATTGAAACTTCACCATCATAAATATTTATTGTAGAAGCCTTCAATCCCAACTCTTTTAATTCACTTTTTATATTCTTTTCACTTATATTCTGATCACTAACGATAGTAATGTTAGATCCAGATTTATAATCAATACCTAAATTAAATCCTTTTACACAGAATATAGTAGCACCCAAGATAACAATAATAATTGAAAGTGCATAAAAAAGTCTAATATGCTTGAAGAAATTAACATTTTGAAATGGAACTTTTTTAACTTTCTCATTTTTATTAACATCAGGTATATCATCAGCTTTAACACCAATAAATAATCTAGTTTTATCTTCAAAGTACTCTGTTTTAACAAAAACTTTTAATAATAGTCTAGTTAAGAATACCATTGTAAACATTGTAACTAAAACAGTAATAATCAGAACAGTAGCAAATCCTTTGATAGAAGATTCACCAAATATAAACATTATAATAGCCACCAATAACGTAGTTATATTAGAATCAACAATTGCACTAAAGCTAGATTGACTTCCCTCTTTAAAAGCCAATCCCAAACTCTTTCCTTTATATAATTCATCCTTAATACGAGAAAATGTTATAACTGAAGAATCAACTGCCATTCCAATTCCTAATACCAAAGCAGCAATACCAGGTAATGTTAAAACACCACCAACAACCCAGAAAACCAAGAAAACTAAGAATGTATACAAAATTATGGCAACAGAAGATATAAGTCCAGAAAAATGATAAATTAATATTATAATTAAACTTATACAAACAACTCCAACAATTCCTGCAATTAGTGTTTTCTGTAAAGTCTCATCTCCAAAACTAGCACCTACAGTATTAGAAGAAATCTCAGTTAATTTACTTGGTAAAGAACCAGAATTAATTAAGTCAACTAAATTCTGAACTTCTTCCAAAGTAAAGTTTCCCTGTATAATAACATCACTAGCAAATCCCTGTGATACAGTAGCAGCACTTAAACAGTTAGAGCCAGAAGTACCACATAGATTTCCTTCTTTTTCATAACTATTAGTCATTTCATTGAAATCTAGCCAAATAACTATCAAATTTTTACCACTTTCAGCTTGACTTATTTTGTTAGTAACAGAATAAAATGTATCTTTATCTTTGATGCTTAATGCAACAGCTGGATTTCCTGCTGAATCCTTACCAACTCTAGCAGCCGTTCCAGAACTCAATACATCACTCATCATCAATATATTATCATCAACATCTCTAAAAGTCAAAGTAGCAACAGTAGATAACTGATTTCTTGCCGTATCAGGATCTGTTACACCTGCTAATTTAACTCGAATCCTATCATTACCCTCTAACACAATTTCAGGTTCACTAACACCTAGTGAATCTATTCTTTTTAATAAAGTTTTATAAGTCGCAGTCAATTTATCCTGTGTCATCTTCGAATCATCAATTGATTCTGCCTTATAAAGAATTTCAAATCCACCTTGTAAATCTAGCCCAAATTTTAAACTAGAAAATAGTGGAATAAATAAATAACAAATAGCAGATGTCAAAATTATCAAAAACACTGTAGTTGTTATTACTTTTACCTTATTATTTTTTCCTTTCATGTTCATCACCTCTAACAATCGTAAAAAGATACTTAATAAGCATAATAACATCAAGTATTACTTCACGAATAATTTAATTATAGCTAATATCTGCTAAATTTTAAAGAAAATATAAAAAAAAAGAGAGTTTTTACCATTATTACTTTATCTTTGCCCTCGGGAATGAATGATAATACACCTCTTTTAACCTATCAGTAGTCACATGAGTATAAATTTGAGTAGCCTTAATAGATTCATGGCCCAACAGTTTTTGAACACTCAACAAATCACAACCACCATTTAATAAATGCGTTGCAAAGGAATGCCTAATCATGTGAGGAGAAATCTTTTTATGAACACTTGTTTTCTTTATTATTTTATCTAATATAAACCTGACTCCTCTATCAGTAAGATTCCCCCCATTATTATTTAGAAATAAATATTCACTGCCTTTACAATTTAATTGATTATAGGCATTGTTAATATAATTATCAAGTGCTTCACTACAATAATCCCCATATTTAACAATTCTTTCTTTATTTCCTTTACCAAGAATTAAAATAGATTTATCACTAAAATTTATATCCTTAACTTTAATATTAATAAGCTCCCCTACACGAACTCCAGTAGCATATAGCATTTCTAATAATAATCTATCTCTGATTCCAATCGGTGTAGATAAATCTGGAACATTAAAAAGCTCTTCTAATTCATTATACTCAAAATACCTAGGTAACTTTTTATCTTTTTTAGGTCCATTTACTAAAGAAAATGGATTGTTAACAATTAACCTTTCATGAGCAAGAAATTTATAAAATCCACGTAAAGCACTAAGCTTTCTATCTATAGAAATATTCTTATCATTTTTATTTTTTAAAGAAATAAGAAAAAATCTAATCTCATCATAATTAACTATTAAATAGTCAATTGCTTCAGTATCTAAAAACATAAAAAATTCTTGAATATCACTACCATAATTTTGAATTGTATAATCAGAATAATTTCTTTGATACTTTAAATAATCAAGATATTTACAATATACTTCAGCTCTTTTGATAAACATTCTCCCCTTCACCCAAAATACTATTCTTCAACCTTTCATAAGTAACACAAAAGTTATATGAACGTTCAACAGCGCTAGGTAACTTTAAAGCACGATTCAAATCACGTTTATCAGCCTCAATATCTGCTTGCAAGACACTATAATTTCCTAACGTGTCACCGTATTTATGCAACGCGTCTTTGTGGAAATTGCACCAATAAGCTGATGATAAAACTTTTTTTGGCAAACCTCTAGTTAGAATCTTGGCCTCATCACTAGTAACACTATCCGCAAACTCCAAAACACTGACTTCAAAATCATTATCGCCAATAACATTAAAGGCAAAAAGACCAATGTTTTTTAAATAGTTATACACAAAGGTCCTTTTCTCATCAATACTCAAAGCAACCACACTTTTCTCATCGACTCCAATAGATTTTCTTCCTTTAGCTGATTCACAAGGACTACAACAATTGCCACCATCATCCATGGTATCAAATAAACTGATCTGTCCTGGGAAAAACTTACTATCACATTCTACCATCAATTGATTATATATCTTATTTCGCTCCTCAATAGCTTTAAAATATCTTTTATGTCTTTCAAATACATCTTCACCAGACAACTCATCAAATCGATTAAAGGAATCAACTATATTTCTACTAATTGTATAATCATTCAAACACCATGAATTTTTATATTTTAAGTTATATGGCACAGAAGCAAATCTTCTTATGCCCAAAAATATATCTACAAACTTATAGGGCAAGTAAGTCAAATGATTGTTAATGACCCTATTATATTGTAAATTATAAAACATTTTAGAAATAAATTTATCAAATAGTCTTCTATTAGCTTCAGATTTTGAATTACCGTTTAAACTATCATAAGCAATCTTTCTAAAATAATCAGTTCTTTGTTGTTTGTAGTCGTAGATTACCTCTTGAAACCTTAACTTTGCCTCACCATGCTTCTTATATTTAGAAACAATAAAAAAATCATAATTACCAGGTTTTATATAACCTTTATCACAAAGTCTTTTAGCCATTTCGTCACTCGATTTAAATCTTGTAGTAACTAAATCAATGGCTTCCAGAGAATTAGCCCTCATGGGTATATCATTTCCATTAGCAGTATACCATCTACTCTCTATAGGAATTATACTATGGCTATTATCATCAATATTCCTAGCAACCAAATAATACTTTCCCATGCAAACCACCCAATTACATTTTATCATATTCATAAAAAAACTCAATACAATAAAAAAGCATTGACGCTCAATATAATCAACACTTTTATTTAGTATAGTCACACTCACTACATTTAACTTTATCACCCTTTGTCGTTAAGAGAAGCTTGCCACATTGTGGGCATGATTCCTCAGTAGGCTTATCCCAATATGCTGTTTTACACTTAGGATAGTTGCTACAACCATAGAATGTTTTTCCACGACGAGTAGTTTTTTCTATAATATTGCTATTACAATTAGGACATGTGCCAACTACAACATCCTCTTTCTCTTCCTTTTTTATATACTTACAAGTCGGATAATTACTACAAGCTACAAAATCACCATATCTCCCTTTTCTAACAACCAATGGACTGCCACAATCTGGACAATCCTCACCCGTTTCTACTGGAGCCTTTTTTTCCATATCTGAAAATGCATCTTTTACACGCGGTTCAAACAACTGATAGAAATCAGCTAATACATTATTCCAAACAAGTTTTCCATCAGCAATATCATCAAGCTCTTCTTCCATATTTCTTGTATATTCTACATTAATTAAATCGCTAAAAAAATCCTGCAACTTATCAGTTGTCTCAATCCCAATTTCCGTCGGAACAAATTTCTTATCTTCCATATTAACATATCCACGAGTACGAATGGTATCCATAATCGTAGCATAAGTAGAAGGTCTACCAATACCCAATTCTTCTAACTCTTTTATTAATTTTGCTTCAGTATATCTAGCAGGTGGTTTAGTATAGTGCTGTTCTGCATCAACATCAAGTGCTTCGGCTTCTTCTTTTTCACCAACCTTAGGTAAAATCCTATCCTCACTAGATTCATAATCTATATATACTTTTAAGTAACCATCAAACAATAATTCCTGTCCTGTTGCCTTAAACTTATAATCATTGTTATCTAATACTACAGTAGTCTGATTTACCCTAGCATCTGCCATTAAAGATGCTAAAGTTCGTTTATAAATTAAACTATACAATTTAAATTCATCATCTGTTAAATATTTCTTTATTTTTATAGGGATACGACTAACGCTAGTAGGTCTAATCGCTTCATGTGCATCTTGAACATTTTCTGTCTTCTTACTCGTCTTTACAGTACCCAAATATTGTTTTCCATACTCTTTTTCAATATATTCCATAGCAGGTTTAATAAAGTCATTACTTAGACGAATAGAATCAGTTCTCATGTAAGTAATTAAACCAACCGTTTCATCGCCCAAATCAATACCTTCATATAATTTTTGAGCAATAATCATAGTTTTTTTTGCACTAAAGCCCAATTTTGTAGATGCTTCTTGCTGTAGAGTTGAAGTAATAAAAGGCATTTTACTTTTACGGCTTTTTTCTTTTGCTTCTACACTCTCTACAGTATACTTTTCTCCCAAAGCAGCAAGCACAGTGTCAACTTCGGTACGATTATGCAACTCTATGTCACCATCTTTATATTTAAATAGAACGGCCTCATAATCTGGAAACTTTGCTGTAATTGTCCAATATTCTATTGGATTAAATGCTTTTATCTCATTTTCCCGATCCACAATCAACTTTAAAGCAACACTTTGAACACGTCCAGCACTCTTAGCACCTATTTTTCTTTGAAGCAACTTGCTTAACCTAAAACCAATTATACGATCTAAAATTCTTCTAGTTTCTTGAGACTTAACCAAATTGTCATCAATAACCGTTGGATGTTCAATAGCTTCAATTACCTTATCATGGGTAATCTCATTGAATAAAACACGCTTATAGTTTTTATCTTTGATTCCTAATGCATCTTTTAAATGCCAGGCAATTGCCTCCCCCTCACGGTCGGGATCGGAAGCTAGATAAACTAATTCACTATCTTTAACATCTTTTTTCAGTTCCTTAATTATTCCGCCTTTACCCTTAATTGAAATATAATTTGGTTTAAAGCCATCATCAATGTCAACACCCAAACCATAAGTACCTGTCGTTGCCAAATCACGAATATGACCTTTGGAAGAAACAACTTTATAATCATTACCCAAATACTTACCAATAGTCTTACTCTTACTAGGACTTTCCACAATAACTAAATATTTATGCATTAAATCAATCCTTTCATTAATCAATACTTATAACTGCAAATTTATCATTTGTCAACACTATACT
>CADCQR010000129.1 GCA_902803685.1 uncultured Erysipelotrichaceae bacterium | reverse complement strand
TTTTGTTTACTATAACTTTTTATTGTTCAACTAAATTATACTAAACAAAGGAGAATTTTTCCTTATTTTTAGGTCAAAAAAGTGAATGTGTGGAAAACACAAATTCACTTTTTTATGTCAAGAATTATTTTTACCTAAACTCAAAACAAATTAACAATTATGTTGTATACGATTCTGCAAAGTAACTTATATCATATGTTCATTCAGCTAATTAGTAATTTTAATCTTTTGATAACTTTCTTTTCTATTCTAGAAATGTAAGATTGACTAATTCCTAGTTTTTCAGCCACTTCCTTTTGAGTTAATTCTTCGTGTCCCATTAATCCATATCTAAGAATCATAATATCACGATCCCTAGGATTCAAATGCAGTACTTCATTAATCATAATTTTACGATCACTTTCGTTTTCTATTCCTCTAGTTACAAGGTCAGAGTCAGTTCCCAAAACATCCTCAAGATGTAGTTCGTTTCCTTCCGAATCTAACGATAACGAAGCATCAAAGGACACTTCGGCTTTTTGCCTCTTTATTTTTCTTAGATGCATTAATATTTCATTATCAATACACCTTGAAGCATAAGTCGCTAATTTTATATTTTTACTTTTTGAAAAAGTATTTATCCCTTTTATTAATCCAATTGTACCTATACTTACTAAGTCCTCTAAATCAACACCTGTATTTTCATATTTTTTTGCAAGAAAAACTACAAGTCTTAGATTATGTTCTATAAGAATATCTTTAGCATGCTCATCACCATCATCTTTTAATCCTACATAAAAATCTTCCAAATCTTTTGATAACGGCTCAGGTAAAGTATCATTACTACCTATAAAAAATATGTTTTTTCTAAATAAATTAATTAAAAAATATATTAATTTTTTCATATAACCTCCGCTAATATGTTTGGTAATATGCATCTACATCCACATAGATTTAGTGAATTAGTACTTAAGCCAATTAATAAATCTTTATATTCTCTATTATTAATAATTAATTTATCTGGTTTAAAACAATTTATAATTCCAGAATTATTTAAAGCTTTAAATGGTACTAGTATTGGCTTATCGATTTCAATTTCATAATCTACTAGTATAATACTTCTTTTTTTATATGGGTCTTTTAAACAATTCCCAGTATCAATTAGACCATAAGTTTGAATTATATTTGAGTGATAAGTTATTTCTACTAGATATTTGTTCATGTTAGCCCTTTTTGTTTCTAAATAGTCCTTTACAAATATATAAATTATTACTGGGCTGGAAATGATTAATACCAAATAATTCATAAAATATGATTTATTAGTATAATCAAAATTTAAGTCTAATAGATATAAACTACCGCCTAATATAATACTTAAAATATAAAAATAAAATAAGTTAATAAGAATATTTCTCATACCAAATGTAGTAGTAATCATTACTAGACTTAGAATTAGCTTAATAATTATTAGTTGAAGACTATTAAGTTTTATAAACAAAAGAATTATTGATGTGTTTCCTACCAATGAGCCAAACAAATATCTATAGGCAGGCATTTTCCTTTTTAAGACTTTTCCAGTACCAATTAACAAAATTAAGTCAATAATAAAATTAATTATAAAATATAAATCTAAGTAGATTTTCATAATATCACCAAGTTAGTTATATAAAAAAAAGACAATGTAAATTGTCGTTTCTTGTTTATATTTTCTTTTTATTGAAGAATATTTTTGTTATATATGTTAAGAATATTGCCATTATAATAACAAATGCCCATTTTAATATAATATTTAAAATATCGATATTAGCAGTATATTTATCTATAATCTCAAACATATTAGCAGGAAAATATTTTCCAAGTACAGCACTAACATCCGGTAAACCAATATTACATCTTATAAAATATAAAATCCTTAAAAATATTTCTATAATTGCCATAAAAAATACAAATGATGAAAATCTTTTAAAAAACATCACAACTACAAGGATTAAAACAATTAATACAATTAAATCTATATACATAATATTCTCCCCTATTATGAGAATATTGTACAGCAGATTTTATTCTAATACAAGTATTGACATTTTAAAATAAAACTATTCTATTTCATCTAACATACTAGTAACAAATATGGCATATCCTTTTGAAGTATCATTGACAATTACATAATTAACTACTCCAATCATATTATTATCTTGTAGTATTGGAGAACCACTCATTCCTTGCACTACCCCACCAGTTTTATCTAGTAATTCTTTGTCTGTAATTTCAAATAAAATATTTTTTGTTTTATTAGATTTATCTATATGTATAATTCTTATATCATAATCTTTTACTTCTTGATTGCTTATTACTGTTCTTATTTTTGCGTCACCAAGTCTTATTTCATCCGGCATAGTAATATTTATAAACTCTTTATCATCTATATCTTTATTATAAATACCATATATTCCTGTTGTATCATTTTCTGTTATAGTTCCTGTTATAGTACTTCTATCGTATGTAGCATTTTTCTCTCCAGCAGAACCATTATAACTTTTTATTATGTCCTTTACCGAAGCATCATATATTTCTCCTCTACTAATTTCAAATTTCTCCATGGTATTCGATTCAACTATTTCATGACCTAAACCACCAAATTTTTTATCTTCTAAAATAAAAGATAGTGTTCCAAGACCATTAATTTTATCTTTTACATATAAACCAGTTTTTAGAACAGAATCATCATTAATAAGGTCCATTGTAATTTCTTTAGTTTTATCTTTTCTATTAACTGTAAATTCTACCCGACTAGTTTGATAGGAATTTATTTCATTCATCATGTCAGAAATCGAATAAACATCTTTGTGATTAACTTTGGTTATTATGTCACCTATTCTAAAGCCACTATTTTTCCCAATAAATTTATCATTAACTTTATAAAATCCAACAACTAAAACACCTTTAGAATGAACTTCTATTCCAATTGTTTCTCCTCCTGGAATGACTTTTTCATAGGCAAAAGCGCAAAATGGAGCTAATAAGATTATAAGATATATTAATAATATTTTTACTTTCTTCATACAACCACCTATAACTATTGTTGCCAAAAATATAGATATTATTCATATGTTAAGTACTACAATTTTATTGTTCCATTTTATATAGTGTATATTTTGCCAAACCCAACTATCATAACTACAATAAATAACTAAATATTAATTGCAGACATTCTGCCTACTTGAGGACGAGTTTCAACATCATAATAGTTAAATCTTTCTCTTAATTGATTTACAAAAGACTCTGTATCTTCATCAAAATTATTATACATATCTTTGGCTGTTTCATATACCTTTAATGTTTCTTTTAAATGCTTAGTCATAGTATCTTCAATAGTATTATTATCGTCATATGGTGTGCCTAATAAATTCAAGTCAGAAAGAGCGCCATAATATTTTATTATTCTATCTATTTTTTCTTGGATAACTTTTTTGCGTTCTATAGGTTTAGAGTCTTTATAATCAAATACTCCTTGCAATGAAATTAGATCAGATTCAATTAAATCAAAAACCAATAATCCAGCGTTTTCATCAATCCTATTAATATCTTGATTAAATAAATAATTAAAAAACTCTTGATATATTATCTGTTTTTCTTGCGATACTACATGACGTCTTGGTAATATATTGTAATTTTCTATTAGACTAGCTGTATCTTTTAATAGGCCTTTGTTATTTCCACAGTTAATAAAAAATTCTTGCAAAAGAGGATATTTGTCAATGAGATTTGGCTGTATATAACAATGTTTTATTAATGAAGAAATATTATAATATTCAATTAAATCAGATTTTTCAGATTTTTGATGAGATAATTCTGATCTTGCAGCCGACTGTAAAGCAGGAAAAATAGTTGATTTCTTTCTATATTGATGCTTTGCTAAAAAGCGACTAACATCTTGCCAACCTCTAACATTAGCCTGGTTCTCAATTTGCTTATAGGCATAGTTCTTGTGATACTCTTCAGGCTCGTTCAATTTAGTTATTTGGTATATCACGTAATAATATGCTCCTAAAGTAAACCTATTATTCTGACAATCAAAAGCTTGAAAATAATGTTCACATTCATGGGCTGGCACCAATAGTAACCGCTCCACCTCGTTAGTAAACTCCCCATAAAATGGATAGCTTTTATTCTGCAAAAAGGCGTCATTTAATGTGTTTTGTGTAATATAAATTACACCATCGCGATACCAACCACCAGCATCCTTTTTGTCTTGCGGAACGGCTTGTTCGGCTACAAACTGAACAGGTATTACAGGATATTTATAATATAAGCATTTTTCCATTACCGCATATTTTATAAGAAGCTTTTTTTCTTTTTCAGTTAACTCAGAATCTTTATTTATAATATTTTTTATAATCAATGATAAAAGATACATATCATCTTTATCTAAATTATACATATTACTATACAAATAAGATAATTTATCAGACATATTATTCACCAAGGATATTATATCATAAGATAATAGTCTTATTCTTAATAAATATTACTAGTGTATATTAAAAAAACTGTTACGCAATGTAACAGTTTTTTAGTTAACTTAGCACCAGTTTTTTAGCTGGTTGATTTGAACCGATATTATTAGAATCTCTCAATTCATATACATTTTCTATAAACCAATTAGCGGCATCTTTAAGTCTGCACTTTTGCAAATAGCTTAAACTTGAATACTGTGAAGATGCCTTAGATTCATTTAATCTCACCGTATCTATTTCTTCATCAAGGAAAGAACAAACGCTATCAGCTAATTCTTCTGATATTTCTCCTCTTTCTTTCAATGCCGAAAAAGTACTTTCCATGGCCTCATCATCAACCCTGTAGTAACCTTCTACTAAGTCGTGATATAATTCCTCATTATTACTGGCAGCATCTCTTTTTCTATATATTGCTGCCTTTTCTTTAAATTCCTCTATGGCGTTATCAAATAGGTCGCTACCATCCTCGCTTTTTTTAGCTCTTATTTTATTCATAGCAGAAGAAAATTTTTTGACTAATTTTAATTGTTCACTCGTTTTTTGGTGTTCTCTTTCTAAATAATCTAAATGTTTCTGAGTATTTTGTGCTTGCTCTTGCTTTTGTTTTTTATGTAATATGGCATGTTTTGCTTTCTCACTTTCTAAAGCTAATTGCATTCTAGTCTCTTCAATAACATCGTTTTCGCCCCTAGATTGTCTTTCTAATTTTGCAAGTTCTTCCTTGGTTTGCTTAGGAATATCAAGACTATCGTCGCAATAAAACGCAAGCCCTTCATCTGCGATAACATAAAAAAATCCATTAACACAGAATGATACTTCTACTCCTTCTGCTTCCATAGCTTTTGTTAGTTCGGGAGTGTACTTATTTATCGCTTGAGCTTTTGCAATTAATTCTTTTTTTTCACATTCATAATATTTAGCCATATTTGTTACATATTTTGTATATTCGTTGGCAATTTTACTGAAAAAATCGAATAATACAGAACCATCTCTAGACATTTCTTTCTCCACTGTTCCTATTAATGTATCGTCATATGAAAAACTATGACTAATTGATGAAGCCTGTTTTTTTCGCGCTTGTTCCTCCTCATATGCCTTTGCAGCGCGTGCTCTCCTTTGCCTATTTTCATATTTTTTTGCTGCTATAGCTGTTAATACTAATAAATTCATAATTAATTCCTCCAATCATATTTGTGAATCAAAAAAACAAGACCCACGTATATTCATTACGTGAAAGTCTTGCTCAATAATTTTTTATTTTTTAGTCCGGATATTTATTAATCGCGTTGACGAACTAAATCCATTATTATGGGAGCTACTCCCTTTCCTAATATATATCTAAAATAATTTTATACCTATAATTAACTTAATTTTCTTGTTTTATTTCCTTCAATTGCTGCTATTCTATTTTTTCTCTTTCTATATACAGACTCAACAAACCATCTTGTCATGTCTTTTAGTTGTAACCGTTCGGAATCATCTAAACGCTCATACGCTGAAGATAGTTCTGCACTTTTTCCATCTGTCATATCAGTACCTTTGTCGAGCAAATCGCAAACTTTATCAAGCGCTTCTTTTTTTACAATTCCACGTTGACATAGGCGACTAAAAGTATCATTCATTTCATCCTCAGCAACACTATATACGTGCCTAATTAAGCTTTTATATTTAGCCTCTTCTCGGCGGGCCTCCGCCCTACTTTTATATAGCTTAGTTTGCTGTTTAAAGTCAGAGATAGCTTCATCAAATAAATTGCTTTTACCATTACTTGTTGTAGTTCTTATCCTATTTATTGCTAAAGATAATGCCTCTACTAAATACATTTTTGCATGTGTTCTATTATGCTCATCCTCCAAACTTTGTAAATGCATTCTTGTTGCTTCTGCCTGTGATCTTCTTTCTTTTCGTCTTATGATAGAAAAGTTTGCTCTTCGTGTCTCCTCTTCTAATTGCGCTTTAGTTTCTTGTATAACGTAATTCTCATCACTGTGTTCTAAATTTATTTTTGCCAGTAATTCTTCAATTTTCTTAGGAATGTCAGTAGTGGAAGCACAATCAAAACTAAGTTCCATATCTCTAGTAATACCATCATTACCATATACAGTTAGAGTACCATCTTCATTAAAGTAGATATCTATTCCCTCGGCTTTTATCATTCCTTTAACTTTTTCCATACGTTCATCCATAGATGTTGCTTTTCTATATAATTCAGTTCCCTTTGATTGATATACATCGCATTTGTTTTTCAGGTCACTAGTATATGCATTACGAAGCTTAGAAAAAAATCCAAGTAATGAAGAATCCTTGCGACGCATTTCTTCTTCAATACAATCAGTTAAATCTGAAACCCAACTTCTTGACCTAATTTCTTTTAACGTATTAGTAAAATATGTCATAATTAACTCCCCCAATCATATTTATATATTAAAAAACAAGACTATAACATATATTATGTGAAAGTCTTGTTCAATAATCTCTTATTTTTTAGTCCGAATACCTACAGTATTGTGTTGACGAACTAAAATCCATTATCACGGGAACTACTCCCTTTCATGCTACTAATTCTATCATAAAATACCGATTTTGTCAATGCTTTGCTACTTAAATCGTTTTATACAAACTTATCAAGTATATCTTTTCCTCTCAACCCCTTTAGCCACTCATCAGGAATACCTTCTTCTTTGTATATGATTCCCGCCATACAACCAACTAAAGCTGATATTATGTTAGTTTGACCACCTAAGTTAATAGCCCCTAGAATACTTTGTTTATAATTATTACTATTAATTAATATATACAATATTGCTTCAACAGTTGGTGCTATATCTCCTGTAGTACTTATTGTATCAACTTTTATATTTTTGAGTGAATCTTTTAAAATTCTACTGTATAGTTGTAAATTATCTTCGGTAAAGAAAGAAAAATCACAGCATTGAAGCATACTAAGCGATGCATATTTATCTTTACCTCTTAATAGAAATATTAAATACATTGTATAAATGTAACAGCCTATGACATTTATTTCATGTTTATGTGTTAATTCAACAATATCTTTTACTAGAATATAAATATCCTTTTCTTTTAGTTTCTTTTCGTAGGCAAAAAAAGCGACCGGATACATCATAATTAATGCACCTATACTATTTTCTTCAGTATTGATAAGACCACAATTATCTATATCCATGCCATCTTTATAATTCTTGATAGCCCTTTCTGTAACTATATCTAAAGAAAAGATTGTTTTATCTATTGAATATGAGCCACTGTCTACTTCAACAAGTCTCTTAAAAAACGACGTTTTCTTTAAACCTTCGTGTTTTAAAAGCGTTTCTCTTATAGCTAGTGTGATTTCTGTGGTTAATCCCCATGTACCTTTTTTTACATCAAGCTCTCCACCGCTAGTCATTTCAGTTACAGGCTTTGCCAACAATTTTTCTCTTGACATATTAATTAATGGCAAGCCCATGGCTTCGCCTACAGCCAAGCCTAAAAGACCATTTTTAAATTGCTGCATATATATCACCAAAAACAGTATAGCAAATTTTTATATATATTATCAATGTTTTAGATAATTTTAATGTAAATTACAAATTAAAAAGTTAGCATTCTATTCACTAACTTCAAAATTATCGATGGTACCATTTTCATTTACTAATTTAGCAATTGACTCTTCAGCATTTTTTAACTTTTCATCACATGATTTAGCAAGTTGCATTGCTAGTGTAAACTCGGCTATAGCGTCATCTAACGGCACTTCTCCGCCTTCAAGTTTTTTTACTATGTTCTCCAATTTCTCTAAATTTTCTTCAAATGAAGCTTCTTTTTTTTCTTTATTCATTTTCTTTCTCCTAACATTTATAAATATTCTTTATAAAACATTTACATTAATCTTTCCATCTTTTAATTCCACTTCCAGATAATCATTTTTATTTATATCTTTTATACTTGTAACTATTTTATTATCTTTTCTAACTATTCCAAATCCCCTTCTTAATGTATTAAGCGGGCTCATTGGTTCTAATTTAGCTATTAAATTTAATAATTTATTTGATTTATTATCTAATATTTTATATGGATTTTGAATTATGTATGAACTTTTTACTTTTATTAAAACTTTTTCCTTTTCATTTATAATTTCTTTCAAAGCATATTGTAACCTATATTTTAAATCATTTAATTTATTTTTTTTATCTTTATAGATAAATTCTGGATTTGTAAATATATAACTTGTTTTTATATTTTGCATCTTTTTATTATTAAGGGTTAAAATATTTGTCATATTAAACTTTAATTTATCTAGTATGGTATCAAATATCATTTCTTTTGTTTGGTAAATTACTAATGGATTAGTAAATATATATTTATTCTTTATTGAATTAAGTTTTTGATGATTTATATCTAATGTATTTGTTATATATTTGTTAATTCTTATTTTTAGCTGGTTTAAATATGTTTTAACATCACTCATCTGTGGTACTGCCATCTCTGCTGCCCCTGTTGGAGTAGGTGCCCTCAAGTCGGCAACAAAATCAGAAATAGTAAAATCTATTTCATGACCAACTGCTGATATAACAGGAATATTACATGCATATATTTCTCTAGCGACTATTTCTTCATTAAATGGCCACAAATCCTCAATGCTTCCGCCACCTCTTCCAACAATTAATGTATCAATATCATAATTTTGAGCATTTTTTATTTGCTTAACAATATCAGCTGCGGCTAGTTCTCCTTGTACTAATGCCGGAAATACTAGAA
Organism: uncultured Erysipelotrichaceae bacterium; assembly: GCA_902803685.1. Next base: position 4,153 of record CADCQR010000129.1, on the reverse strand, counting down.
TTTCGCATAGTGGCCACCTTCGTTTAATTGTTGAAATTATATCTCTTATGGCAGCACCAGTTGGCGCCGTTACTACGCCTATTCTATTTGGAATCTTTGGAATTTTCTTTTTTACTTCTGTTCTAAATAAGCCCTCAAGCTCTAGTTTCTTTTTTAGCTGCTCAAAAGCTATATACAAATTTCCTACCCCATCTTCAAGCATATCACTAATATAAATCTGATAGCCACCATTAGCTTCAAAAACACTAATCTTGCCAGTAACTAATACTTTCATACCATCTTGGGGTAAAAATTTTAGATTCTTTGTAGCTGCTGAGAACATAACGGCATTTATTCTGCTAGTTTCATCCTTCAATGTAAAATAATAATGACCTCGAGAATGTGCTTTAAAATTAGATATTTCACCTTTTATAAATACTTCTTGTAAATGTACATCATTATCAAATTTGTATTTAATATATCTAGTTAGTTGTGAAATACTGATATATTTATCTTGCATAATTCCTCCTAAAAATAAAGAAATAAAGACTTAGCATTATTTCTCTTCTTCATGATAAATTTTATCTAATATACCATTAATCATTCTAGTAACCGCTTCATCCGAATATTTTTTAGATAAAATAATTGCCTCGTTGATTGCCACTATACTTGGAATATCAGTATACATCAATTCATAAATACCTAAAGCGATAATAGCCTGATCAACTTTGTTCAATCTATCCATAGTCCAATCACTCAGATACTTATTAGCTAATTCATATATTTTCTCCTTATTTTGAATTATTCCATTAACACAATCTTCTACAAAATCATTTTTAATTTCTAATTGTTCTTTTATTAAAGTTTCTATATCATAATCTAATTTTGCTTCGTCTAGTAAATTAACTTGATAAATTACTTTCATTATTATTTCTCGTAATTCACTTCTGTTTTTCATTAATATCACCTCATTAATTTTAGCATATAATTGCAGTTTTTTAAATATTAAAATATATCTCCAGTTGACTAAGTCTATTTTGGTAAAGCACATTATACCTCGCGTCATTGAAAAAACATACAAATATGTTATAATATGTTTGTAAATTTAGAAAGGATGAGAACTATATGGCTGTTGTTGTATTTGGATTGTTTATCTTTGGTACATCTGTTATTATAGTTTTAATTTCTCTTGCGCTTGTTTTTAGTCCAAAAGCACAAAATAAATGGTTACATAGAAGAGTAAAAGCATATAGGAAATTTATTGATGAATCTAAAGATGATTTAACCGCAATTAACAAGACTCAAGCAGAAATTAGTCAAGAAAGTGTAGAAATGACAGTGCGAGCCATCAAAAAGGGATTAACCGATGAGTCTGATACATATTGTAAATACTGTGGAAAGAAAATAGATAGTGACTCTATATTTTGTAAGAGTTGTGGGAAAGAGCAATAACGCTCTTTTTTTGTGAACTATTTTTTATTTTTAGCTTCCTTATTTAGCTGATATAAACAGCTCAATGCTTCCATTGGTGTCATCTCTAATGGATTAAGTTCTTTTAACTTTTCAACTAAAGGATCAACTTTTGGAGTTGCCTCCTCTTCTGTTAATTCAAATAGTGATGTTTGAGTGAACGTCTCTTTTTTTATACTTTTCTTTTCATATACACTTAATATTTCGTCAGCTCTTTTTATTAAAGACTCTGGTAAATGAGCTAAACTAGCTACGTGAATACCATAAGACTTATCTACGGCACCAACTTTTACTTTATGTAAAAAAGTCACTCTTCCATTTTCCTCTGTTGCAGAAACATGAACATTTTTTAGATGCTTTAAATCTTTTTCTAAGACCGTAAGCTCATGGTAATGTGTTGAAAACATAGTCTTGGCTTTTATTTTATCGTGAATATATTCTAGAATTGATTGAGCCAAGCTCATACCATCATAGGTAGCAGTACCCCTTCCAAGCTCATCGAATAGTATTAATGAGTTTTCAGTAGCTTCGGATATAGCAAAATTTGCTTCCTTCATTTCCACCATAAATGTAGATTCGCCAGATACTAAATCATCGCTAGCTCCAATACGTGTAAATATCTTATCAAATATTGGCATCACACAGCTCTTGCATGGCACAAAGCAACCTATCTGAGCCATAATTACTGTAATTGCGCATTGTCGCATATATGTTGACTTTCCAGCCATATTTGGACCAGTTATTAATAAAATATCTGTAGTCTTATCCATAATAATATCATTTGGAATATATTTATCTTTCATTACCTGCTCTACTACAGGGTGACGACAATCAATCATTTTAATTGTACGGTCTGTTGTCAGTTGTGGTCGAACAAATTTATAATTATCAGAAATAATGGAAAAAGATTGTAACATATCGACTTCCGATATTATTCTAGCTACTCGCTGGAGCTTTGAAACATATCTTTTGACGACTTCTCTAATATCCATAAACAATTTATATTCTAGAGAAATTATCTTTTCTTCAGCACCCAGTATGATGTTTTCTTTTTCTTTTAATTCTTTAGTAATATATCTTTCACAATTAGCTAATGTTTGCTTCCTATCATAACCAAATTCTTCCTTTACAAGAGGAATTTGACTTTTACTTACTTCAATAAAATAACCAAATACTTTATTAAAGCCTACTTTCAAATTCTTAATACCAGTACGTTCTCTTTCTTCTTGTTCTAATTTTAATATAAAGTCTTTTGAACCGCTACTTATACTTTTTAATTCATCTAATTCGGCACTATATCCAGCTTTTATCAAACGTCCTTCATGAAGAGTAAAAGGAGCATCTTCTAAAATAGATCTTTCAAGTAAAGAATATAATTCATCAAAAGTTTCGATTTTTTTATCAAAACCCAAAGACTCTAGAATTTCTTTTATTCTTGGTAACGCCTTTATAGAACTCTTTAATTGAAGTAAATCCTTCGCATTTAAATTACCATATGTAATTCTTCCACATAATCTTTCAAGATCATAAACGTTTACTAATTCTTTTATTAAATCATCTCTTAAAATAAATTCTGTTGAAAGTTTAGAACAAAAATCATATCGTCTTTCAATTGCATTTTTATCTGTTAAAGGATTTTCTATATTTCTTTTTAAGAAGCGGGAACCCATAGCCGTTTTACATTTATCTAATAACCATAGTAATGAGTATTGTCTTTCTCTATTTCTAAGCGTCTCAACTAACTCTAGATTTTTCTTTGTATTAACATCAAACTCTAGATATTCTCGGTCTTTTATTATATTAGCACATTGAAGATGATGCATATCTCCTTTTTTAGCATCTATTATATAGAATAAGAGATGTTTTAATGTCTTTACTAACCGAACATCCTCAATGTTTTTATATATATATTCATAATTTTTGTCATCTAATTCTTGTTTAGTAATAGTAACTAATATTTCGTATTGTGTACGAAGTCTATCAACTATTTCCCTGTCTATTTCATCATTAACTATAACTTCTCTAACATTATGGCGAGTTATTTCTTTAATTACCTTGTCATTTTCACCTTCAATTAATGTACAATTTACTTCTCCAGTAGATATATCAATATAGCTCAAGCCAAAACAGTATGAAAATGCATAGATATTGGCAATGAAATTATTGTTTTTACTATCAATATTAGAATCAATTCTAGTTCCTTTTGTGACTACTTGTATAACATCACGTTTGACCATACCCTTAGTTTCTTTCGGATCTTCTAATTGCTCACAGATTGCTACTTTATACCCTTTGTCAATTAATTCATCAACATATGTAGCATAAGCATGATGTGGTATCCCACACATTGGAACGCGTTCTTCTAAACCAGCTTGTTTTCCTGTTAAAGTTAACTCTAAAAGTCTTGATACTAAAATAGCGTCATCAAAGAACATTTCATAAAAGTCCCCTAAACGAAAAAAAATAATACTATCTTCATATTGATCTTTTATCTCCATATATTGTTGCATCATTGGACTTAGTTTTGTTCTATCTACTTCACTACGCTTCATTTTTACCACCACTTCGTTATTATAACAAAATTTTAGATATAACAAAAGAAATATCTTAATTTATCCAGGATAAAATCATAAACATTATATTTTAGAGTCCTTTACGAACTCTATTATTTTGTCTTTGTCTAAAAGTGTAAGTATTTTATAAA
>CADCQR010000128.1 GCA_902803685.1 uncultured Erysipelotrichaceae bacterium | reverse complement strand
CAATATAAAAAGATTGAAAAATCAATCCTCTTACATTTTTCAAAGATTTTACTGAAAAATCCCCAAAACTCTTTACACTAACCAAAAAACATCACAAAATATTAGTTAAAAGCCAATTCAACATCTAAATTTTCATCCACAAAAGCAATATATAAAAAAATAAAACCGCTAAAAGCAATTAATAAAGAAGCCACAAAAGACATATAAACTAATTTCCTTTTATTGGGGCTATCAAAAGAATTTAATTTTCTTATATCATCTACAGAACTTTTCAAAAAATACATATAAACAATTAATAAAATAGAAAATATTAAAATCATAATCTTTCTATATTTTTCTTTGCAAAACAAATTATTAGTAAAAAAATACTTTCTTTCTAAAGAATTTGAATACCAACTAAAAAAAATAATACCAATATAAACTAACCAAATAAAATCTTCTATATCTAACTGTTTTAACTTTTCTTTCACGCTATCACTATCCATATTTAATGATATGACACCAAAAAGTTATTATGTTTATAAACAATAACAAAAAAGAAGCAAAAAAATATAATATATTGAAAGGAGTGTACCTATGATAGGATATCAACCATGTTGTAATAACAACAATAATTCTTGGTGGCTATGGATTATTATCATCATATTTATTATTATATTATTATTTAATGATGGAAATCACAATCACTAAAAAAGGCATCTGTTGATGCCTTTTACTACAAATGTCTTTCCCACAATTTTCTAACAAACTTTAAAGATAAAGTTGACAAAGTAAAGCCAATCACAGGAACTAAAGAACTTAAAAATATATTATCAACATTCCTAATAATAAAAGAATATATAATAACAATTATATATGTTAAAAACATAATACAAACTTTTCTAGTAATACTTGTCTCCCATTTTTTATCTTTTTCAACCCTTTTATTTCTTTCTTCTATTTTATTTATTCGCTCTTCGACATTCATACCAACACCTCAACTACATATTACCATTTGAGCCAGGCAAAAGCAATTTAAATGTCTTATTTCCTTCACCACAACAAACATACAAATCATCGAAATTGGAAACACGCATTTTTTCTCTTAGCTTTTTTTTACAATCTAATGAAAGTAACTCATTATCCTCAATACTTTCCAAAACATCATTACTATCTACATAATCTCTTTCAGCATATGCAGCACTAGCAAAGATTCCATCAATCAGGCCCATAGAAATAACCGGATTTTTTACATCTTCATAATAGTGAATATTCTTAGAACTAGTCAATTCAACTAAAGTATTTAAAAATCTATCATTAAACCACCAAGAAATGCCAAAATCAGCCTCTTTTATAGAAATATAATTTTTTAAAATATCAAAAATCTGCTCCTTTGTAGGTTCAGCAAGAATCATTGTATTAAATCTTCTCCTCAACGCAGAATCAAGTGCAATACTCTCATGAAATTCATTTTTAGTAGTAGCACCAATAATTTGCAAAGTACCATCAGATAGATATGGTTTCAACAAATTAGAAACATCAACACGAGAATCTTTTGTCCTACCAGCGCCTACTATAGTGTGAATTTCATCAAAAAACAATATGGCTTCAGGCTCTACTTTCCCATAATTAATAATACAATTAACATGTTTTTCTAATTCACCGCTATACTCAGTATTAGCAATAACTCCTGAAAGTGGAATTCTTATAATCTTTTTATCTTTCAAATAACTAGGAACATTCCCAATAGAGATATTATATGCAATACCTTCCACCAAAGTGGTTTTACCAACACCACCATCGCCTAAAATAATCAATGATTTTCCAGTTAGCAAATATTTTATAGCCTTTTTAATAGCTTGCTGATTGCCAACATATGGGCAAGAATTATAATTAGTCTGAGTAAGATCTTCTGCACCAAATCGTAATAAAGACTTAAAAATCTCTCTACTTTCTTCACTATCTTTTTGAAAACTACAAGCACCATTCTTTTGATTTGAAAACATATCCTTTAACTTACACACTAAAACTTCTTTTAATTTAAGATATTCACTCTCATTTAAAACCAATACATCCTTAACTTGTTTAGGATAATATATTATAAGCAAACAAATTAACTCCTCAATGTTGATATTTAAATTGCCATTGAAATCATTCATATTTTCCATTATAAAACGCTTGCATAACTCTTCCACCACAGCTTTTCTTTCGTTGCAATAAGAAAGCTTAGATTTTTCAGACATTTTATCATCAATATCATATGAAATTTTTCTTGGAGTTACATCAAGTAAAGAATAAACAGCCCTTAAAAAAGTACTATCTGAAGGTACCTCATCAAGTAAAGAATATACTAATGCTTCATCTGAAGGCATCCCCTTGCCAACTACCAAATAACTATACTTTTGAGTAGAGTTTTTTATATAAAGCTTCAATGAATCCGTCAAAATAGTAACCATATCCATCCTCCCCACCTAAAACTGAAGTCTATTACCTATTCTAAGACACAAAAAGATAAAAAACAACTCAAATTATATATTCTACTCTAAAATTTGTACCACAATATAAAAAAGAAGATATTCTCTTCTTCATCATAAACAATAAAAACAATCTAACAAATAAATTCAATCAAAGAATAAATCTTTTTGGATCATCTGTGTTTTCCAAATTATTCCTGTCCTCTATAATAGGATTTCTCAATATATACCCCTTATAATCGCCTGTTCTGCCAATAGCAACACCGTCATAAAATTTACCTGCATAGTCTAAAACTGCTGGAACAAACAACTGAGCGTACATATCAGAATCAACATCCAAATCAAAATAACCAAACTTATCATTATAAAGAACCGTGCAGGTTTTCTCTTGATTTTTTTCTAATCCATCAAACAAAAGAGGAGAAACAACACTTTCAATAACAGTACCATCACTATCTATATCAAGCCTGATTATTCCACATTTAATTTTAGGAGAAGCCTCACTGCCTTTTTTAGTGTCTTTATAAAAACCATTTAAATAATCATCAAAAGAATAATATTGATCCTTATCAAAATCTCCGAGCAACTGACATACTCCAAAATGATTATCCCCCAAATTCATTATATGATAATAAGGTCTTGAGACAACTATCCCATTAGCATCTGATAAATACTGAACAGGGCAACGCTTTCTACAAAGTATACCTTTATTAGACATAAAAGCTCTTTCAACATTTCCGTCTATTATTTGAAAATTATTCATATTATCAACTTCCCTCACCCATATAGTCAATTCCATAAAACGGCTACATAATATCATTGTATGATAACAGCAGCAAGATAATCAAGAAAAAATATAATTAATATACAACAGTAATTAATCTACTTTATAGATATTAGACTCTACTTTTATAGTTTCATCAAATTTATGGAATAAAAGAGTTACTGCAAAATTTAATAATTTATAAATATAGAAAGAATCTATCGCTAAGACTAAAACAATCAAAAAACTAACTTTATCAATTGGCAGTATATTAAAGAATGTAGGCTGTACAAATAAACAGTAAATAAAACCTATAGTCATTGTATAAAATAAAGTGCCTCTATAAAAATTAAGTGGATAACAAATTTTAAATAAATAATATAAACCAGTTATAGTTGTCAATATTACACTAATACTGCTCTGTAGTTCGTATGAAAGATTAAATGTTGAAGAAAAAGCCGATACTAGAACAACATTAAATACAACAGTTAAAGCAGTTGGCAAACTCTTAGAAAAAACTTTAAACAAGAAGTTACCCTTAACTAATTCGTGATTTGGCTCTAATGCTAATATAAATGATGGCAAACCTATTGTAAATGTGGTAATGAATGTTAATTGAATCGGTATGAAAAAGTATTTTTGAAATGATAAAATGCTAAATAAAATTAACATAATAGTATACAATGTCTTTACCAATAATAAAGAAGAACTACGTTGTACATTATTTATAGTTTGACGTCCTTCAGCAACAACTCCAGGCAAAGAATTAAAATCATCGTCTAATAAAATTAATTGAGAAACATTTCTCGCTGCATCGGAACCAGATTTAACAGAAATAGCACAATCACTTTCCTTTAATGCCAATACATCATTGACACCGTCACCCGTCATAGCAACAGTATGGCCTTGCTTTTTCAAATACTTTACAATTACTTTTTTCTGTTCAGGTTTTGCTCTACCAAATATCTGATAATTATCTATAACATCTAATAATTCTTCAGTAGACAATTCTCCTATATCAATTCCTCTTATATCATTCAAACCAACCTTCCTGGCTATAGACATAACTGTCTTAATATTATCTCCAGATATTATTTTCACATCGACTCCATTATTTTTAAAATAATCCAAAGTATCTTTTGCCGAAGGCCTAATAACATCTTCAATTAAAACATAACCAATAGACTCTATTCCATTTAACGATTTATCAATCTTACCTTTCTTAATTCCTAATGCCAATACTCTATAGTCCTCAACATAATCATTTATCTTAGTGTCAACCTTAGACTTTAAAACAATGTCAGGGGCACCAAGATACAAAGAATAATCATCAAATTCTATAGCAGAAAACTTTCGTTCAGATGAAAAATTAATTTTATCATTAGCTGAAATCGGTTCGCCCTTATAATAATCTTTTAATGCCAACATAGTTTGATTAGAATCGTCACTAGCTAAAGTATATTCTTTCAAATATTTCTCTACCTCTTGCTTATTATACTTCTTTGTTTCAAGAAGATCTTTAACAATCATCCTTCCTTCAGTCAAGGTTCCTGTCTTATCTAGGCATATCGCATCTACTCTAGCTAATGTTTCAATAGCATAAAGTTGTTGAACCAAAACATGAACTCTATACAACTTAATAACGCCTACCGCCATAACAGAAGAAGTCAATAAAACCAATCCTTCAGGAATCATGCCAATTAAAGAGGCAACTGTTGTAAATACACTTTCTGGCAGATTTTTAGTAACCATATATTGGCTAATCAACATAACAATACCTATAGGTATAATCATTATTGACAATACCTTTAACATTTTTGTGAAAGACTCCATAACTACTGAATTAACATCTTTCTTATACTTAGCCTCATTAGAAATCTTCGATACATAATTATCAGAACCAACATGTATAACTTTAGCTAAAGCTGTTCCAGAGACAATAAATGATCCAGATAAGAGTTGGTCACCAACACCCTTTTTTATTGCATCGCTTTCTCCGGTTATTAAAGACTCACTTACTTCTAGTTCACCCTCTAATACAACGCTATCAGCTACAACCTGATGACCCAAGGATAATTTTATAACATCATCTAAAACAATATCTTCTAATGACAAGACTTCAACCTTACCATCCCTTATAGTATCTACCTTTGTTTCAGATACAACAGATAACTTATCAATTATTTTTTTAGATATGATTTCTTCCACAATACTAATAATAGAATTAACTATTATAACCCCCATAAACAAGCAATTTTTTAAACCATATAAGAAATCACCATTTATAAAGCTAGCAATGAAGACTGCAGCACCTAATGCTAAATTTAAAAAATTGAAATATGTAAAGAAATTATCAAATATAATCTGTTTGATTGTTTTTGTCTTAGGTGAGTCATTAAAATTTACCAAACCTTTATTTTTTCTATCAGCCACTTCTTCATTTGACAATCCATTACTTTTTCTATCAACTTTATCTTCTTCTAACAACTCTTTTTTTTCATCAACTTCACTCATAAAATCACCCTAAAATTATTTTTACCCATGTTAATTAATCACTTAAACACAAATTAATTTTACCATAAAAAAACAAATCTTAATAAATAGATTTGTATATTAAATAATTATTTACAAAATTTACATTTTAAATCAAAAGTCAACACTTATTTAAAGTCTTTTCACCTTCAAAATTTCCATATATAAAAGCCCTCTTAAAAGATTTAACAACATCATCATATATAATCCTGTCTTTTTCACCATCAAAATATTCATTAGGATTTATACTATGAGTTAAAACAAAGTCAGATAAATCTCCCATATTATCTAAAGGCACCTCAAACATCGGTAAAAGCATGCCCAATTTAAACAAAATGTCATATTCATTAAGCCGAGCTGCATGAAAACAAGAATTTAATAAAGTTTGCCTTTTTATACACAAAGGATAATGACCAACCAAAGTTTTAACAAATTTACTATCAACACTAAAATAAATATCATGAGCATATTCATCATTAGAAGCCTCATAAGATAACAGTTTTAACAGCAATACCCTTGTCTCCTCAAAAACATCATCATTAGACATTTTTAATAATATATTAAACATATCAGATCTACTAATTCTTACAAAATTATTATTTATTAAGTCCATTTAAATTCCCCTTTAATAAACTACTTAATAAATAATATTACTAATATTTTTAATTATTATATTTTTGTTTAAAATAATATCACACAAATTTTAATAAAATAAAATTTAAAACAGTATGATTGCGCATCCTATTTATTACATGGATTATTAGAAGAGCCAGTCAATGTAAAAACCTTGTTACCAGAAGAAAAAGCTAAATCATCATTTTGCTGAAACAAGTACTGAACTTCTGATTCTGTTAATAAATTAGAACCTTTTAATTCTTCCCTAGGAGTGCACTTTCGTGGTAAATAACCAGTTACTCCATAAACGCTGCGCTCAGCAAATCCATCGTACTCAATACCAAAAGGCACAGCATGTTATAAAACAAAAAAAAAGCGAACCGAAAAAGTTCGATTTTAGTATCAATATGGTGCCGAAAGTAAGAATCGAACTTACCGCTGATCCTTACCAAGGACCTGTTTTACCACTAAACTATATCGGCAAACATAAGCAAATCTTATATTTAGCTATTCATCTATAAAATACATAATAACTAAATAAAACTAAAAATAGCTTCATTGCAATGTCAATACAATTATAACGCACTTTAAAATGTTAAGCAATTATTTAACTACATAAAAGTTTACTTGCAATTATCAAATAATATATAATTTTAAAATTAAATTTGTTTAAGAATAATGCTTATTCACGTCTAACCCAAAAATTAATATGAATAATTCAAGTTAATTTCTTAACTTATAAGGCAATATACAAAAATTAAAAATGATTAATTTACTTTTATAGCTACTGTTTCTTAGACGATTCTAACTTCAATACAGCATTTCCACCTGCACAAACATTTTGATTTTTATGTACTTTTTCTAAACAATCATCAATTCTACTAATCAAACCAGGCAAAGGTAATTCGCCTTTAATACATTTTACCATTTCTATTATTTTTTTCTCCGCCTGGTTTACAGATTCCATATTAAAATCAGAATTATCAAAAGAAATCACTCTTTCACATAAACTTTTAGCAATTGCTGTCTGGGCTGAATCAGAAAAAGTAGACACAATAATATCACCACTATTATGACCTTGTTTTATTGGTGATAACAATGTGTTAACCGTACCAAGTAGTACAGGATTACTCATCAAATTAATTCTTGTACCTTTTCTAGAATAGAAATTAGCACGAACTCCTTTTTTTAGACTAATATCAAACCTATAGGTACCATTTACTTTGCCATTCCTCTTGTGAGTTTCTATCATAATAGCACCGTTTTTTAAACTATCATCTGCATTTAATTCGGCTTCAAATATAACAGACGCATTATTTTCTCCATTCTTCTTATCATATTTTTTCGCAACTCTAACTAATCGTCTTCCAGTGCTTAAATCCCTAACTATTTCAATATCATCAAGTTTTTCTGTTAATATGTTGCCTTTTAATGAAAAAGTAAGATAATTATACTTATTTTTTTCATCCCAACCATCAGTTAATTGATCAATAATAATTGATATATCAAAACCATCTGCCAACACATTAAATGATGTATTATAAGAAATTGTTTTTGGATGCTGTGGAGTTTGTCTTTTATCGGACTTAACAGATTTCGAGAACTCAATAACACCATTATTATTAAACGAAAAATGTCTTGTTGCCTTATGTGAATTCATACCATACCAATCAATTTTCCCAAATTCAACTTCAAAAGGTTCGCACATTCCATAAACATTACCAAATAAAGTTACCTTGGCAAGAGGAACACCAATACTATCCCTAGAATAAAATGCGTTGGCCAAGTTATATTTATTATCATAACTTTTTTCAATATCCCTTACGGTAGTCTCGCTAACTTTATAATGTAGTGGCAAACAATAAGCATTTAAAAACCGCTCAAGCCATGATGCATTCCAACTATTAACTATTTCCTCTGCTTTTTGCATTTCTTCCAAGACACATTCTACTGCAAGCTGCTGAGTTTCATTATCTAAAATTTCCATTGTATTCCCCCATAATTATAATTAATACACAATGTTCTTTATTTTATTT
>CADCQR010000127.1 GCA_902803685.1 uncultured Erysipelotrichaceae bacterium | reverse complement strand
TATCCTTTCATGCCGGTATATTTTTGATAAGATGAAATTTTCTGGGTTCATTCTGCAGCAATTATAGACATGTTGCGGATAACTGTTATGCTTAAACTATTACTTAGCTCCCGAAATAGTAATCTTCGTAACGAGGTGTCTTAATTAAATAAAGAAATATCGATGAGACATCTTTTCCTGCAAAAGTATTTATATATTTCGAAGTATTAATGTATTTTATTTTTTTTGAAAGAGTGTTTATTATGATCGATTCGTTATTTGGCTTTTCAGAGTCTCCTTTTTCAAATATTATTACAATTTGTGGGGTTATATTAGTATTATTGTTAATAATAGTAGTATTAGTTAAATGGGTGCTCCCCAAACATAATATTAAGATCACACCCAAAAAATTTAGTCTACTGGGGATTACAGGAGATATAGTGACTAAGGATGACTATAGGCATCAATTTCCATCCCAAGATAATGACGATAATGAAACAGATAATTCTTCATCTCTTAAGAGAAAGGAGGATACCAATAGCAGCGGCCTTGTTTCAATTACAGACAGAATAATCATTCTTCGTCAACCTTTTAGTACGGATCAAAGACCTGCTCTGTTAAATCCGATTGTTATTAGAATTCTTGATAAGGATGGAAAACCTATTAGTGATAAAAAGGTTACAGTTTCTCTGATAGACACATCTTCATTAAAACCCAAGAATTATCTACAAGGAACATTAGAAACAATAACAGATTCTAATGGAAATGTAGAACTTTCAGATCTGATTGTATCGCGAAGTGGGGTATATCGCTTATTAGTGGTATCAGATTACGTAGAAGCAAAAAGTAAAGTATTTCAAGTAACTCCTCCAGGATTGGATACGAATTTCTCCCAAAAAGAATATGGTAGTAAAGAGTATATAACAGCTCTAAAAACAGCGATTCGATTAAATACCAAATCAGACAAGGTAGTTATTTATGATGAGGAAATCAAGTGATGTCTAGAGATTTTAGAATTGAGAGTCTTGGCGAAATTGAATCCGAATTGGCATACGTGGATAAAACTTTTGAAACGACCGTGATCACTCATATATTAGGGTGCTACATGGATAATTCCGCTTTTCCACTTTTTCTTGCAATACATGGGCCGCGTGGCGAGGGGAAAACATTTCAGACACTGCATGCATGTGCTAAGTATAAAGTAACCCCTTATTATATTTCAGGTGCTGAGTTAAGCGGATCATATGAGAAAGATTCTATTTCGGATATTCAAAAAAACTTAGATAATGCCCTGATTGAATATAAAAAAAGAGGGATAATTAGCGTATTTATTATTGATGATTTTCACTTGAGTATCGCTTCTGTAGATCGTGGAGTTTCTAAAACAGTCAATTCACAACTATTGACAGGATGGTTGATGAATCAATCAGATAGATCAAAGGTAAGCAAAGATTTTAGGATTCCATTTATTTTATTAGGCAATGATTTTGCAAATCTTTATTCGCCTTTGACAAGAGATGGAAGAATGGATTTTTTTGAGTGGAATCCATCTAGAGAAACAAAAAAAAGAATGATTTTTGAGCATTTTCAGGATTATTTATTTGGCAAAGACTGCGAACAAGAGTTTGATACATTTATTGAAGAATATATTCAGCAACCGATATCTTTTTTTTCAGAGATAAAAAAGGATATATTGAAATCACTTATACGAGATAAAATTATCACCTGTACGTCTACAAATTGTAAAACGATTTTAAAAAGCCTTAACAACGTATCTGAAGCAACTATATATAAAAAGAATTATGATCTTGTAAATAATTTGCGAACTCTTGCAAAGACAAGAATAAGCGAAGCAAAGGCAAAAAACATTATCCATGAAGAAAGGAAGTAGTTTTTATGGATACAAAACTACAAACTGGAGTAGATGTAAAATCAAGAATAGAAACTTTATATTATTTTCTATATGAAATAGTTGAATCTTTTGGAGTAAATGATCGGGATGTATTTGATACTATAAAAAAAGGCATCCTTGATAACCAGATGTTGAAAGAAATATATATTTATTATAAAAATAATAAGAAGAACGTTGCAAAAATCACGATTAGTATAGATTGGGAGGAGCACCGACTACGTGCTTCAACAGAATCCGGAGATACATTTGAGCTAGATCCCAATAAATCTATAGTCTCACAAATATCGGAAATATCCGATATAATAATTGAACATGTAGAAAATTTGATGAAGAATTATTCAGTTACCGATGTCAAGACAAAATATAGATTGATTGAAGAATATTTAAAGGACGATATAATACATGAAAAAGCTCGCGAAATTCTTGGACTTCGGGCTGCGTCTAGTGAGGAGGAAGAGTTTGATGAAGATTTAAAAAATACTATAAAATGGATTGTGGATCAATTAAGCGAGGTTACAATAACAGTTGACGAATAAGATTGTGTATTTGTGCTTTGATCACATTTAAAACAATTGTTCATTATTCAAAAGCATGTACGGATTATCATATAATTTATGCCACATTGGGTCACAAGAGTATGTGTATTGAAAACAGATAATGTATTACATGTGTAGCACTATTAGAAAATTGTTATGCTGAAAAGTATATTTGAAGTTGCGCCTAAAAAGATTATTGGATAGACCTGCTACCCAGAAGGTAGTAGCCTGAGTGCCTCCCTTTTATTTGCTTATGCCTTATTTTTGCCGGGAGAATAGTAATATCAGAAAATATGCGTAGTGGTCATAATATAGTGGATTTTTAAGAACAAATCGTGCATGATCCCATCTTTGACAGTATTTTGAGGCAAAAGAGCCGCAAGCCCTTTATTTATAAGGGTCTGCGGCTTTTCTGATTTTTACGTGAAAT
>CADCQR010000126.1 GCA_902803685.1 uncultured Erysipelotrichaceae bacterium | reverse complement strand
TATTTCCATACTTTAATAGTCGAATCATATTTTATCCTTTCAAATTGACTATCTAATTTTTGTCAAGTGTTTTTTTATAAATTTATTATATTATTTTTTTGTATGGCAAACAAGCGAAAATGATATATTTTTTTAAAAAAGTCTATCTTTTTCGCTTAACATATGTTAAACTTTATTTAATTAATTATTTAAGAATGTTTTATTATTTTTGCACATTGAATATAACATTCTTAAGATTTTTGTTGAACATGCAGTTAGGCTTTCATAATAATGCTTGCCTTCTGCTTTTTTTATTAAATAATAATTATAAACTGGATGATTAGGACATTGATGACCTAATTTAACTACCATTTGGCTTATGTTAAACAATATCCATCTTGCATACTTATTTCCTCTCTTTGATATTGCACCATGAACATTAATACTCTTACCAGATTGAATAATTGTTGGATCTAGTCCACAAAATGCTATTAATTGTTTATGATTATCAAATCTTGTAATATCTCCTAACTCTCCTAATAATTCTGCTGTTAATACTTCTCCTATTCCATAAAACGAATTTATAATTTCAAAATATGGCGATTGTTTTGCTGTTTCAATCATCTTATCTTTTAATTCATTTATTGTTTTTATATTTTCTTGTAATATACATGCCATATCTGACAAATTTTTTACATCCGAATGCTCTTTATCAACTCCAGGATAAGAGTTTGAAGCAATGTCTTTTATTTGATGTGCTAATCTTTTATAATAGTAATCATGTCTTGAATTTGTTTTATATAAATTGTTATACAAAGCATCTATTCTTTTTTCTTTAACTATGTATGCATGTGGATATACTTTTATAAAGTTTAGTGCTGTTTCTTCGTAAATTCTGCTACTTTTAAATATTTCTTCTAACTCTGGAAAACAAATATTTATTAATCTTTTATATCTATTTTTACAACTTACATTTACTTGAGTTAAATAAAAATATTGCCTTGTCATTGCTTTCAAATTAGCATATAAATCCTTTTTAGATAAGTCATGATATTCTACTTCATTAACAAAAAATAGTTTTGCTAATCTATAACAATCCTTTTTATCAGTTTTTGTTTTTCTAATAGTATCATAATTATTTTTTGTTGTTAGACTGTTGATAACTAATGTATTAAAACCATTTTCTTTGAAATATCTTTCAACTGGCAAGTGATATATTCCTGTTGATTCCATAAATACAGTTAAGTTCTCTGGATTTATTTTTTCTATTTCTTCTTTTACTTTATCAAGCTCATCCAAATTATGTTTTATTTCTTTAGAATCTATAAGTATTTCTCCTTCGCTATTCATAAGCATAATCATACTCTTATTTTTAGCAACATCTACACTTAATACTGTTTTCAAAATTATTCACCTACTTTCTTTTTGAATTTAAGTCTTTTACCTCTACTATTATTTCATCAGGCTTGTTATATAGAGTCTAATGCCCTCACTATCTTAAACTAAATTAATAATAGGAATAAAAGTCGAACTGTCAATTTGGTAGATTCTATGACCTCTGTAATTTGCTGTTCTAACTTAAATTCTTCGTAAATAATTTTACAACCAAAAAAATTAGATGTAAACTCATTTATTTACATCTAAAAGTATACCTGTAATTTGTTATTCTAATTTAAACATTGATTTTTCATAATCTTTTACATAGTACCTTATATTTGTTCTACCTTTTTGAATAATAGTATGACCTTCTTTTTCTAACAATTCCTTTTGAAGTTCTATACCTTCTGGACATTTTGGATTCAATTCTCCATCTGCCTTTAGAGTTCTCCAATATGGAGTTTCATCTTCTTTTCTTTGATAACTAGCCCAAGCAACAATAGATGTAAATATTCCTGCTGTTATTGGATCTGTAAAATCTGCATTATTCTTTTTAGCAAAATATTCTCGAATTAATCCAACTGTTATTACCTTTCCATAAGGCACTTTTCTCATAACCTCATCATAAGCCATTGGTGGTGCAAAAAACATATTATCTATCTCCACCATATTTTTTAATACTTGGC
>CADCQR010000125.1 GCA_902803685.1 uncultured Erysipelotrichaceae bacterium | reverse complement strand
TCGATGATGAAACAAAAACCACCCTTTGTTCTGCTTCCTCATTAGAAAAAGATTTAAAAATCAAAAATGGAAGTAATGTAGAAGCAGCAAAAGCTGTAGGTAAACTAGTTGCCGAAAAAGCAAAAAAAGCAAAAATTACAAAAGTAGTATTCGATAGAGGTGGATACCTTTATCACGGGCGTGTAGAAGCTTTAGCAAATGCTGCACGTGAAAATGGATTAGAATTCTAATAGGAGGGTATTATGGCAGAAAAGAGAATTAAAGAGAACAATGAGAAACTATTAGAAGAATTAGTAATTGATGTTAAAAGCGTTGTTAAAGTAAACAAAGGTGGACGTCAAAGAAGATATTCTGCTATAGTTGTCGTTGGTGATCGTAAAGGTAAAGTTGGATTAGGTATCGGAAAAGCTAACGAAGTACCTGATGCAATAAAAAAGGCGATTCAAGATGCTAACAAAAATATTATCACTATACCTCTAATCGATGGAAGAACAGTTGCACATGAGGCAATCGGTTATGCTGGAGCTGCAAGAGTTATTATCAAGCCAGCTGCAGCAGGTACTGGAGTTATTGCTGGAGGATCAGTTCGTGCAGTATTAGAATTAGCTGGTGTTCGTGATGTTGTTTCAAAATCATTGGGAGCAAGAACAAAATTAAATATGGCTACAGCTGCAATTAATGCATTGAGTTCAATGAAAACAGTAGAACAGGTTGCAGCATTACGTGGTAAAACAGTAGAGGAGATATTAGGATAATGAAATTACATGAATTACAAAGAAATATCGGTGCTACTCATGCAAAAAAACGTGTAGGAAATGGACCTGGTAGTGGTAGTGGTAAAACAAGCGGTCGTGGACAAAAAGGACAAAAAGCACGAAGCGGCGGTAGCATTAATCCAGTATTTGAAGGTGGTCAGTTACCTTTATACAGAAGAATCCCAAAAAGAGGATTCTCAAATCATAGGTTTAAAACGAGATATGCAGTTATTAATTTAGATGCATTAAATGCATTCGAAGACAATACTGTAGTTAGTCCTGCATTATTAAAAGATGCTGGAATTATAAAAAATCAATTAGATGGAATAAAAGTTTTAGGAAATGGTAAACTTGAGAAGAAGTTAACTATTCAAGCAAATCAATTTTCTAAGAGTGCAATAAACAAGATTAAAGAGGCTGGAAGTAAAGCTGAGGTGATCTAGTATGTTTAATATTATGAAGGAATTATTTACTTCAAATAATAAAGATTTACGTCATCGTATATACTTTACTCTTGGGGCATTAATGATCTTCATATTAGGTATATCAATTAGAGTTCCAGGAACAGAAAATGTAACAAGTAGTTTAGGGTTTCTTGATTTACTTAATATTATGGGTGGAGGAGCATTGAAGAAATTTTCAATTTTTGCTTTAGGTATAATGCCGTATATTACAGCTTCAATTATTATGCAATTGTTACAGATGGATATTATTCCGTATTTTTCTGAATTAAATAAACAAGGAGCAACAGGAAGGCAAAAGATAAATCAATATACTAGATACATGGGTATTGCATTTGCCTTCATTGAAGGATATGCATTCGCATTTTCGTTTTTAGGAACTTCAGCAAATCCACTTAAATATTTATATATTGCAACCGTTTTAACGGCAGGTACATCTTTTCTACTATGGCTAGGAGATCAAATTACTCAAAAAGGGCTAGGAAACGGTACAAGTTTAATTATAATGGCAGGTATAGTTGCAACTTTACCGCAAATGTTTATTGATGCTTTTAATGGACTGGTAACATTTGAAGGTACAACGCAAGTAATCACATTAGGCATTGTTAAATTTATATTATTTATTATTATTTATTTTGCAATAGTAATAGGTATGATATTTGTGCAGGAAAGTGAACGTAGAATACCAATTCAGTATGCTAATAAGTCATCAAGCGCATATGGTAGTGCAGCACAAAGTTTTATGCCAATTAAATTAAATACAGCTGGCGTTGTTCCAGTAATATTTGCGTCTAGCTTGATATCAATTCCTGGAATAATAGCACAATTTGTAAAAAATGAGACCTATACATTAATTGTACAAAAGTATTTGTCTTATACAACACCAGTTGGTTTTATCTTATATGTCTTTTTCATCTTTGTATTTGCTTATTTTTATACATTCATACAAGTGAAACCAGATGAATTCTCAAAGAATTTACAGGACAACGGTGGGTATATACCAGGAATAAGACCTGGAGAAGATACAACAAAATATGTATCAAAAATATTAGCTAGATTAACTGTATTAGGGGCTTTATTCTTAGTACTAATAGCTGGTTTACCAATCCTATTTTCACAATTAACTAGTTTGCCAACATCAGTTTCTATCGGTGGAACTGGTATACTAATTGCTGTAGGAGTTGCATTGGAGACTTATAAGCAACTTGAAGGCAGTATTTTGACTAGAAGTTATAAAAGAGGATATAGTAGAAGGTAATTTATGAAAAATATTATGTTTATAGCACCACCTGCTGCAGGTAAGGGAACACAGGCTGAACTTATTGTTGAAAAGTACGGAATACCACATATTTCAACTGGGGATATTCTAAGAGAGATATCCAAGGAAGACAGTGAGTTAGGTCAATATGTTTTTGAGACATTAGCAAGTGGAAAATTAGTAAAAGATGAGATAACTTATCAATTAATAAAAGACAAATTATCTCGCGATGAATGTAAAAATGGTTACATTATTGATGGATTTCCAAGAAATTTAGAGCAAGCAATTGAATATGATCGCATTTTACGAGAATTGAACTATGATATTGGACATGTTATTTTAATTAACATAGATGAAAAAATTCTTGAAAAAAGGATAACTGGTAGAAGAGTTTGCGAAAATTGTAAGTCCATATTTAATATAAATGATGAAAAAAGTGCTCCAAAAGTTGAGTCTATATGTGATAATTGTGGAGGAAAGTTATACCAACGTAGCGATGATAACTTAGAATCTTTTAAGACTAGGTATCAAATGTATAGAGAAAAAACGGAGCCCATTATTGAATATTACAAAAGTAAAAATGCATTAGAAGAAATAGACGGAAATGATTCTGTTGAAAATGTGTTTAGAAAGATAGAAGAGATAATTAACAAATAGTTAATTATCCTTTATCCATTCTAACTATATATAGTATCTTGAACCATAAAAAAAGAAGGTCAACAAAGAATCAGATAGAGTCCTTCTTTTAGGGGATACAAATGTTTCCCTACAGCTCTGTAATTCAGTGATGAGAGATCACTGTAGGTAATATTGATTATAATTTTGCACTGAAAATATTAATTTATATAAATAGGAGATAATTAAATGGCCAAAGAGGATACAATAGAAATAGAAGGAAAAGTTCTTGAAATTATTCCGGGTGGAAAGTTTAAGGTTCAATTAGAAAATGGACACATTGTGGAAGCTCACGTTTCTGGTAAAATACGAATGAATTATATTCGTATCTTAGCAGGAGATACCGTAATGATAGAACTTTCACCGTATGACTTAACACGTGGGCGTATAATATATCGTAAGTAATATGATATAAATTTATAATATATTTATATGTTATACATATAACCTATAGTAAATAATAGGAGGTAAAAAATGAAAGTTAGAGCATCTGTTAAACCAATTTGCGAAAAATGCAAAGTGGTTAAACGTAAAGGAAAAGTAAGAATTGTTTGTGAAAATCCAAAACACAAGCAAGTACAAGGTTAGTAACGATAGGAGGTATTTAAAATGGCACGTATTAAAGGTGTAGATATTCCAAATGACAAGCATATTTGTATTTCTCTTACATATATATATGGAATTGGAAGAAATCTAGCAAAACAAATTCTTAAAGAGGTAAACATTGATCCAGCAACAAAGACAAAAGATTTATCACAAGATGATTTAGTAAAGATCCGTGATGAAATTAATAAACATTTAACTGAAGGTGATTTACGCCGTGAAGTAAGTATGAATATAAAAACTAAGATGGAAATTAATTCTTATCAAGGAAGTCGTCATAAAAAAGGATTACCAGTAAGAGGTCAAAGGACTAATCGAAACGCTCGTACTCGTAAGGGTAGAGGAAAAACAGTAGCAAATAAGAAGAAAGTGTAGTTAATATTTAGTTTAGAAGGAGGTAAGACTTATGGCATATAAGACTAGAAAGAAAAAGGTTAAGAAAAATGTACCTGAAGGTATAGCACATATTCATTCAACATTTAATAATACAATTACCACAATTACTGATAACGAGGGAAATGTAATAAGCTGGGCATCATCAGGAGCAATAGGATTTAAAGGAAGCAAAAAATCAACTCCATTTGCTGCAGGAATGGCAGCTGAAGCAGCAGGTAAGGCAGCATATGATATAGGTATGAGAAAAGTGGAAGTTCGCGTAAAGGGATTAGGACCAGGACGTGAAACTGCAATCCGTTCATTACAAACTGCAGGCCTAGAAGTTACTACAATTTCTGATGTTACACCAATTCCACATAATGGATGTCGTCCACCTAAGCGTCCACGTGGCTAGTTAATGGCTTAAAATATAAAAAAAGTGGAAAAAATTAAAGGGAGGTTAGTTCCATGTTACAATTTGAGAAACCAATTTATAAAATAACTGATTCCATAGAAAGTAATTTCTATGGAAGATTCGAATTAGAACCATTAGAGCGAGGTTTTGGTACTACTATAGGTAATGCACTAAGAAGAGTAATGTTGTCATCTTTGCCAGGAAGCGCAATAAGTAGCATTAAAATAGAAGGCGTTTTACATGAATTTCAAACCATTGACGGTATTTATGAGGACGTAACCACAATTATATTAAATCTAAAGGGTATAGTATTCAAAAACCATTCTAACGAGACAAAGACTGTTCGTATTAATACAACAAAAGAAGGAGAAGTAACTGCAGGTGATATTGAATGTGATCCAGATATTGAAGTAATTAACAAAGATAAAGTTATTTGTACTTTGTCAAAAGGTGCTTCTTTAAATATGGAAATGACAATAACTAATGGAAGAGGATATGTAAGAAGTGAAGAAAACAAGAAGATTTATGACATTAACAAAAAAGGTGTTATAGCAGTTGATTCATTATATTCTCCAATCGAAAGAGTTTCTTATGAAGTTGGTAATGCACGTGTTGGTCAAGATGAAAGTTATGATAAATTAATTTTAGATGTATGGACAAACGGTTCAATAAAACCAGAAGAGGCAATTGCATTGGCATCAAGAATTTTAATTGAGCACTTTAATATATTAACAGATTTATCTACAATTGCTAATATAAGTGGAATGATGATGGAGAAGAAGGAAGATCCAAAAGTTAAAGCACTAGAAACTTCAATAGAGGATTTGGATTTCTCCGTCAGAGCTTATAATTGTTTAAAAAGAGCAGGAATTCATACCCTACAGGATCTTGTTAACAACAGTGAATCAGATATGATGAAAATAAGAAATTTAGGTAAAAAATCTCTAAAAGAAGTTTTAGATAAAATCAGAGATATGGGCCTAGTATTACGTGACGAAGACTAAGAAAGGAGTAAAAAATAATGGCATACAGAAAATTAGGAAGAGATAACAAACATAGAAAAAGCATGCTTGCTACATTAACGAAGCAAGCTATAAATAATGAGCAAATCACTACTACAGTAACTCGTGCAAAAGAAGTTCGTAAATTTGTTGAGAAAATGATTACCTATGGTAAGAAAGGTGATCTAGTTTCTCGTCGTAAGGCTTTAGCTTTTTTACACAACGACACTGAAACAGTTAATAAGATTTTTAATGATTTAGCGAAGCGTTATGAAAACAGAGACGGCGGATATACGCAAATTTTAAAGTTAACTGAAAGACGTGGAGACGATGCCTTGATGGTTATTTTAAAGTTAGTTGATAATGGAACAACTGAGGAAAATAAATAGTAATTAAAGTAGTTATATGCTACTTTTTTTATGGCAAAAAATACAGCACTTTGATATAATTAAAGACAAGAGGTGATCTTGTGAAAGCTTTAATTACTGGAGCATCATCAGGTATAGGTCTAGATATGGCTAAATATTTAGCAACAATGAAATATGAATTAATTTTAGTAGCAAGAAATAAAGAGAAGCTAGAGAAAATTCAACAAGAATTACCAACAAAAGTTACGGTTATTATCGCTGATCTTTCTAATGAGCAAAAGACAAAGGAATTATATGCATTAGTAAAAAAAGAGAACATAGACATTCTTATAAATAATGCAGGATTTGGTTTGTTTGGTGACTTTACAGAGTCCAATCTTAATAGAGAATTAGAAATGATTGATACAAATATAAAAGCAGTGCATATATTAACCAAATTTATATTACGCGATATGGAAAAGAAAAATTCGGGATATATCTTAAATGTTGCATCTTTAGCAGCTTTCCAAGCAGGGCCACTGATGTCAACTTATTATGCAACAAAATCCTATGTTTATAGACTTTCTAATGCTCTATATTATGAACAAAAGAAAAAGAAAACGAACGTACATATATCCGTTTTATGTCCGGGTCCTGTAGATACTAACTTTAATAATGTCGCAAACTGTCATTTTACAGTAAAAGCATTACCAAGTGAATTTGTGGCTAGATACGCAATCAATGAAATGTTT
>CADCQR010000124.1 GCA_902803685.1 uncultured Erysipelotrichaceae bacterium | reverse complement strand
GGGCTAATTTTATGGATATAAACTATGAAACAATTAGTGAAATTTATGGTACAGATATTCTTAGTAATCTTCATACCGAATATGATGTAACTAATTTTGTAAAGAATATTAGGTATTTACAAGAAAAAAATATCGAGTGCATAGATGAAATAGTTAGTTCATATTTTCCATTATTTATTTATGAAAATACACTGTTTAAAAAGAACGTTGATAATTTATTAAATAGATTAGGAAAAGATTATATAGATATTATTGCTGAAGATATGGATGTATTAGCAGAACTTTTATAATTTATGTAGAAATTTCTAAAAAAATATAAAATTGCTGTAAAAAAGATTAATTTGCGATAAAATGTAAATGATAGAGGAGAAATTTCTATGAACAATTTAAGTAATAAGATAGTAAAAACAATATTTGATTTTTTGGCACTAACAAGTGGATGTATGATAGCCGCCTTAGCCTTGGAACTATTCCTTATACCAAATACTATTTTAGATGGTGGAATTACTGGAATAAGTATTATCATTTCAAAACTTTCGGGTATGCCGTTAAGTATATTAATTTTGTTGCTTAATATTCCATTTATTTATGTAGGCTATAAAAATTTAGGAAAAAACTTTTTAATACGAACTGTATATTCAATGCTATTATTTTCAATCTTTTTAGTAGTATTTAGCAAGTTCAATGCCTTTACAGAAGAAATGTTACTTGCTACGGTGTTTGGTGGCATGCTACTAGGTGTAGGTGTGGGTATTGTTATTCATTTTGGTGGTTGTAATGACGGTACTGAAAGTGTAGCTATAGTTATTTCCAAGAAAACTTCATTTTCAGTAGGACAAATAGTTTTAATTTTTAACTTAATAATTTATACAGTAGCGGGATTTATATTTGGTTTTGATAGAGCTATGTATTCGTTATTAACGTATATTATTACATTTAAAGTTATTGATTTTGTTTCTGAAGGTTTGGAGCAAGGAAAAGCCGCCTTGATTGTAACCGATAAAGGGACACATTTATCCAAAGAAATTTATGCTCACTTAGGAAGAACTACTACAACAATCAGAGGAAAAGGGCTAATAAGCGGAGAAAAAGAAGTACTTTATTGTGTCTTAACTAGAATAGAAGTGTATGAATTAAAAAGATTAATAAATGAAATGGATGAGAGTGCTTTTGTTACTATCTTAGATGTTTCAGATATCATAGGTAACCATATTAAATCTAATAAGAAGATTAAATTGCTAAATAAAACAAAATAAACATAATACTATTGATTTTTCCAATATTTATTATGTTTTTTTATTATTAGTGCTAAATTAATTAATATAATGATATAATTATGGTGGTGAATATAATGAATGAGAAATTTAATTTATTTAGAGAAAAGTATTCTGAAATAATATATAGAAATTATCAAATTACATATGATGAACAATATATGCAAATTAAATATGAATTTGAAATCCCCAATCTTAGAACCTTTCAACCAACTATAAGTATTTTAAAAAAGGATATAGTAAATGATAATATTAATCAAGATTTATTAAATGCAATTGTATTTAGATTAGGTCTAGTAGAATTAATTAGTTACTATAAATGCGTATGCCCAAAGAAAGTAGTTGTTGAAGCTGGCTATATCGATGCGGAGGAACAAACTTGGTTTAAAAAATTATTTTTTAATGGATTAAGTGAATTACTTTATATAAATAACGTAAATATTTCAGCATATGAATTATTTGAATTTATAGTTAAAGGAAAAGAAATATCTTTTTCTGACGTGTATTACCAGGGTTTTGGAAACTTGATTCCTGTTGGTGGAGGAAAAGATTCAAATGTTACTCTAGAATTGTTGAAAGAATATGATAATAAGTGTATTGTGATTAATCCAAAACAGATTCACTATGATTGTATTGGAAATAATGAGTGCTATGCAGTAAAGAGAAAAATAGATGCAAATCTGATCGAGTTAAATAATTTGGGATTTTTAAATGGCCATACTCCTTTTAGTGCCATTGTAGCCTTTGTTTCTTATTTGGTAGCATATTTAACGAATAGAAAATATATAGTTCTATCGAACGAAGGAAGTGCTAACGAACCAACTGTTATTGGCACTAATATAAATCATCAATATTCTAAGACATATGAGTTTGAAAATGATTTTTATGAGTATACTAAGAAATATTTTAAAATAGATATTAAATACTTTAGTTTATTAAGACCAATAAAAGAGATACAAATTGCTTATTTGTTTTCGAAATATAATAAATATCATAAAATATTCCGTAGTTGTAATTTAGGGTCTAAAGAAAATCCATGGAAGTGGTGTTGCAATTGTCCAAAGTGTTTATTTGTATATATAATGTTAGAGGCCTTTATGTCTAAAGAAGAAGTAATTGATATATTTGGTGAAAACTTGTTAGAAAATAAAAATTTGGAACATAGTTTCTTGCAATTAATAGGGAAAGAAAAAACAAAACCATTTGAGTGCATTGGCACCATTGAAGAAGCCAAATATGCTATGAAGCGTATCATTATGAAAGATTCTTCTTATTTAGCAGCGCTTTATAAAGAGAAATATTATGAGAATATTAATATTGATTTAACCAAAATGTATTATGAAAACAATGTCATAGATGAGTATTTAAATATTTTAAAAGAGGCGATTAAAGATGCAAAATAAAATAATAGAAAAGATTAAGCAATATCACAATATTGCAATACTAGGATTTGGAAGAGAAGGCAAGTCTACATATAATTTTATTAGAAAGTATGATAATAAATTAAAATTAACTATTTTAGATCAAAAAGAGATTGAAATAGATGATGAAAATGTAAAGTATAAGCCATATCATGGAGAAGAAGATTTAACAGAATTTGATTTAATTATAAAAACACCTGGTATTGTTAGTATGAATTTTTCTGATAGTACAAAGAAAAAATTAACATCACAAATTGAATTATTATTAGAATTCAATAGTAAAAATGTTATAGGTATAACTGGTACAAAAGGTAAAAGTACAACTTCATCTTTAATATATAATATATTTAAAGATCAGATTTCAAAGACTTTTTTAGTTGGTAATATTGGCATACCTGTTTTTGATAATATAGATGAGTATGGGGATTGTGTTATTGTTACTGAAATGTCTTCACATCAGTTAGAAACAGTACATCATTCACCACATGTTGGTATAATTTTAAATTTATATGTTGATCATTTAGATCATACTGGTAGTGTTGAAAATTATCATGCCGCTAAAATGAATATTGTTAGATATCAAGATGGTGAAGACTATGCAATATATGATTTAGATAATCATTATTTGCAGAAACAAAATTTTACTGCCATAAAAAGTAATAAGTTAACTGTAAGCTTTAATGATAAAGCAAGTATATATTTGAAGGATAATGGTGATATATACATTAATGATACTCTGTTTTTAAATAAAGATAAAATTGTAACTAATTTAAAAGGTGATCACAATTTAAAGAATATTATGTTTGCTCTTTTAGTAGCCTCTATTTATAACTTAGATTTGAATAAAGCTTTAGAAAGTATTAAAAATTTTCAGCCGCTTGAACATAGAATGGAATATGTTGGAAAATACAAAGATATAAATTTCTATAATGATGTTATAGCGACAATCCCAGAAGCAACAATAAGTGCTTGTAGAACATTAAAAGATGTTAACACTTTAATATTTGGTGGAATGGATAGACATATTGATTATACAGAACTAGTTGATTTTTTAAATACTTCTGAAATTCAGAATTTCATCTGTATGCCAACCACAGGACATAAATTAGCTTCTAAATTAGACAAGAGCCGAGTTATATTGGTTGACACATTAGAAGAAGCTGTAAAAAAAGCTTTTGAAGTTACTAAAAAAGATAGTATATGTTTACTATCACCGGCAGCTTCAAGTTATGAATATTTCAAAAATTTTGAAGAAAAAGGAAAAAAATATAAAGAATTAATTAGAAATAATGAATGATTTTAATTTAGCGACGTACTTTAGACGTCGCTTTATATATACTATGTTTTAAAACAGGTGCTATAATATATATGAATTATAGTAGGGCAAAGTTTAATTGGAGGACAATTTCTAAATGGATACATTGTTTTATAAAATTGTAAGACCGATAATAACATTTATATTCAAAATTTTATTTAGACCAAAGATTATTGGTAAAGAGAATATTCCAAAAGAAGGTGCTTGTGTTTTAGCAGGAAATCATACAAAATGGTTAGATCCATTCCTTCTGATATCTAGCAATAAAAGACAGGTTCATTTTTTAGCAAAGATTGAATTATTTAAAGGAATAACTAAGCCTATTATGCAATGGATGGGATCTATTTCTGTTAATAGAAAAACACATGATAAGAGTGCACTAGAAAACGCTATTAATTCATTAAAAAAAGGGCTATGTATAGGAATATTTCCTGAAGGAACTATTAACAGAACGGATGATATAATTTTACCATTTAAAATAGGCGCAGTAAAAATGAGTTATGAAGCGCCTGCAACTTTAGTACCTTTTGTAATAACAGGGAAATATAAAATTTTTAGAAAAAATATTTGTATTAAATTTTTAGAGCCAATAAGCGTTCAAGGTGATTTAACTTTAGAAAATGATAAGTTAATGAAATTTATATCAAAAGAATTAAGTGAGGTAAGAAATGATACAAAAGACAAGTAAAGAAAAGCTATTAATATATAAAATATTAAGACCGATTTTAACTCCTATATATAAATTTTGGTATAATCCAACAATAATTGGTAAAGAAAATATACCAGCTACTGGAGCAATAATAGTAGCTGGCAATCATGTTCATATAATGGATCAATGTAATATGATAATTAGCTCCAAAAGATGTTTTCATTATATGGCAAAGAAAGAATACTTTGATAGTAAAAAGACCAGATGGTTCTTTAATAGTGTTGGATGTATACCCGTAGATAGGAAAATTCATGATGATAATGCTAAAAGTGCAGCAATAAATGTACTAAATAATGGTTATGCTTTAGGAATATTCCCTGAAGGAACAAGAAATAATATAAAGGAAGAAAAGTTACATCAACTTTATGATAGTTATATAAAAGAAAATATTTCCTTTAAAGAATTTACTAAGATTATGAAAAATATTAAAGCTTCCCAAATGAATTATTTAGAAAATCTATGTAGTATAAACAAAATAAAAGAATCAGATATTCTATCAATTCTTACTGGAAAAATTGATATTAATAATTTTATGCAGGAATTAATTGAAAAAAAGATAATTACCGATGATGAGTATTTTGAGGCACTCTTTCTTCCTTTTAAATTTGGTACAGTATCCATGGCTCAGAAGACTGGTGCTTATATATTACCATTTGTTATAATGGGACAATATAAATTTAGAGGGAACAATCTTAAAATGATAATAGGTAAACCTTTCAAGGTTAACGAAAACGAGAACTTAGAAGAAGCTAATTCTAAATTAAGAGAAATAATTATACAATTATATAGAGATAATTATAAAAATGGTGAAAAATAGTGTAAAGTAGCGCTAATTTGAAAATTATAATAATTTAAACTATGTTATATTTATAACGGTGATATAATGAATAAAAGGGTAACTAATTTTGATAAATATAATAAATATAGATTATATAGAACAGTAAAAGAAATACTTGCTCCATCTATTTCAAAACTTAATATATCAAATTATAAGATAGTTTTTGATGAAGATTTACTTCCAGTAAGAGTATTTTATCCCGATAAAATATCAGATATTAATGAAGTGATAATATATGTACCCGGAGATGGTAGACTAACTAAATGCAATGAAGAATATACAAAAATATGCGAAGATTTGGCTATTGATTTAGATAAATTAATAATCGCTATAGATTATTATGAAACTACTATTGAATATCCTATTATTTTGGATAAAATAGAGAGGGTAATTACATACTTATATGAAGAATTAGATAAAGCAAATATCCCCAAAGATAAAGTAACACTTATGGGAGATTCTTTAGGAGGAAACTTTATTTCCTCAATAACATTTAGATTTATAAAGAAGAAAATTAATTATATAAATAAGGAAATATTAATATATCCTGTATTATCTGGAGAATATAGTTTAAATAGTAAATATGATTCTATAAAAAATTCTCTTGAGTCAAACAAACAATTTATAAATCGTTTAAGAAAATGTATGAAATATTATGCTAATAAGGAAGCTAATTTGCAATCAGATGATGTTTGCCCAATACTAAACAAGAATTTTAATAATTACCCTCAAACTCTTATAATTACTGGCGATTTAGATCCTTTACGTGATGAAGGAAAAGATTTTTTTACCAAATTAAAGAATAACTCGGTATACTTAAATATTTTGTTTGCTAAACATGGTTTTATAAATACTAATGATTTTGATATGAGAAAAGAATATATAAATTCCATAAAACAGTTTATTTGAATAATTATTTTTGATAAACTTAATTTAAGGAAGTGCATACAATGAAAAAGAAAATACTAATACTATTACTGTTATGTTTTTTATTGGTGGGGTGTGGTAAAAGAGTAGAATCTGGCACAGATGTATCATCAAAGAGTGATACGGATGGTACAAGTGGTAATTTGATTTGTAGTAGAGTTGGAAATATATCTGGCAATGCTTCTACAGTTTTAAGTTATGATATAAAATATAGGAATGGATATATAACTACATTACACTCTATAGAAAAAGTTCAATCTACAGATTCTGCTATTCTAGATCAATATGAAGCTGCTTATAGAAAAATTTTTAAGGCGTATGAAGATTTGAAATATTATACAAATACTGTAACAAGAACAAATACAGAAGTTAGCTCAGATACTTTAATTGAATATAATAGAGTAAACATGGATGAACTCAAACGTATTGAAAATAGTGAACAGTCAATAATAAGAAATGGTAAAGTTTCATTAAAAGATTGGTTAGAATTGGCTGAAAAACTTGGTACACGTTGTACAGAAAAGTAGCTTTTCTTTTTTGCCTTTGTAGTTTAATTGGATAAAATTCTTCCCTCCGACGGAAGTGATACGGGTTCGAATCCCGACGAAGGCACCATTGGGAAATCTGTCCAGACTTTTAAAGTTTTGGATTTAATATAGAAAATATCAATTTCTAAAAGAAGTTGGTATTTTTTT
>CADCQR010000123.1 GCA_902803685.1 uncultured Erysipelotrichaceae bacterium | reverse complement strand
GTTAAATGAGCCACCGACCTTTGGTGTATCAAAGGCAACATTACTATCTTCAAGTGCCAAAATAACATCTTCAAAAGTACGAGTAGTGGTTATAACATCTGGCATATAAAACTTCTTAATAGAAATATTATTTATTATTTCATCCATTCCTCCAATATGATCTTCATGAGCATGTGTTCCTACTACAATATCAAAGTTTTTGATATTTTTTGATTGAAAAAAAGAAA
The DNA here is from genome assembly GCA_902803685.1 of uncultured Erysipelotrichaceae bacterium. The sequence continues at coordinate 12,591 of CADCQR010000123.1, read as the reverse complement.
CTAATTTTCTGCCATCGGCATTATTCCCTGCATCAATCAACATATAATGGCCCTTGTTTTCTATCATAATTGAATCAGCCTGACCAACATCTAAAAAATATACCTTTAAATTTCCCTCCACTACTCTATTAACTATATCGGGCGTATCAGTAACAACAGTATATTTATCTAAAATACTGTTGATAGGCTCTTCAAGAAATGTTGTATAAATATATATACCAACAATAAGAAATAACCCTATAATTAATTTCCGAATATCTTGTTTAATTTTATTTTTAGACATATTTCTCTCCTACTACTTAAAAAATCATAATTCTTTTATAGATTTTTCTTCTATTAAATATGCCTTTGTATTATCCGCACTTTTTATTAAACTTATATTGCCATTATCAATTTTTAATGCGACATTGTTTTCTAAACTATAGACTTTTCTATTACCAATTTCTTCTAACAATTCCTTATATTTTTCTTCAGTGTGATGTGGTGAAAAAATAATATCTAAATAACCTAATCCCTTTATAAATTCATACTTATCTGATTCACCACGCAACTTCAAAGAATCAGAAAAGCCTTCTTTACACCACATTATAGCACCCGCAGACATTCCCGCTATGATTTTATCACTATTAGCGGCATCTATAAGTAATTGTCCTAAATCGTATTCCTCTATCTCATTTAATAATTTAATAGTGTCTCCTCCACCAATATAAATTATGTCGGCATTACTAATTTTTTCTTCAACTATGTTTCTATTATTCTTAATATTTTTCTTTTTTAAATATTGGCATTCACATCCTAGCTCTTTATATATTGCCTTCATAGCATCATAATAAGAATCTGCAAATTGTGAAGCAATTCCAATAAATAAGAAATTAGGATGTTCCTTACCGGTCATCTTAACAATTTCCTCATCAATTTCTTTAGTTTCCCAAGCACCAGCTCTTGTATTTCCTCCGCCTATTAACATCATTTTCATATTTATTACCTCCATATTATTTTTTGCTTTTTTATTGTGACTCTCTTTCTATCCATCGCATTATTACATTCACTATATAATTAATTTGAAAATCCGTCAATTCATACCCCTTAGGTATTTTATGTATTTTTTCTAAACACCCTCTGCAACAGCAACCGCTAGCATGCTGTGCAATAAAGACGGGATGGACTTGTCTCTGGGGTGTCTGTTTACCATCATTATCTATTACTGCCGGCTTAAGCCTTTTCTCGACAAAGCAACGCGCATCACTTTTTATCTTTTCAAGACCATTTTTATTTACATATTCTTTCATCTTCATATTAAGATGAAAAGAACCTCTAAATTTAGATTTTGCCAAATTATTAAGAAGAACATCAATATTTTTTGAGCTATACATATTAAATTCCTTCTAGCTTTTTATAATCTCTCAGCATTCCAGCATAAATAAGTGATACATTATCCATGTATTTAAAATCCTCTGGCTTAGTACATTCTGGCAAATTATTAGGAATCGAAGCATTATCAATAATAAACTTTACAAATTCAGCACAATAGAAACAGCTATTTCTATTTAATTTTAATCTAAATTTAGCCAAAAATAATCCCAAGATATTAAATCTATATTTTCCGCGAAACTTATTCATAAATTTAATTTCTCTTTTTAAATTTTTATATTGATAGTCACTAATTTCCAAGGAATATATTTTAGTATAGGTAGTTTTTTCAAATCTTTTAAATGTACCATGATTAATTCCTTCGTGTACGAAACCTCCAAAAAAAGGATTGTATGGATTTAATCTTCCAAAAGAATACATCTCATCCAAATTTTCATCTAATGCAATAGAAACATGAGCAAACTCATCGCTTGTTGAAATTTTAATTAATTTCGATAGTGCTGTTCCAGTATAAGATAAAACAAAATAAATCTTTTTCATACTTCATACTCCTAACCCTATAAACATTATAAACTAAAAAGAAAAGAAAATCATCTCAATTTTCTTTTCTAACAAATAATAGCTTTAAAAAAATTTAAACGTACTACAACTCAAATTGTGAATTGTATAATTCGGCATAAAATCCTTTTTTATCAATAAGTTCCTTATGATTTCCTTGCTCTACAATATTTCCATCCTTCATTACAAGAATCAAATCAGCATTTTTTATCGTGGATAGTCTATGAGCAATAATAAATGAAGTCTTACCTTCAGTTAATTTATCCATTGCCTTTTGGACCAACTCTTCTGTCCTTGTATCTACATTGGATGTAGCTTCATCTAAAATTAAGAAAGGAGCATTTTCTAACATTCCTCTAGCTATTGTGAACAACTGCTTCTGCCCTTGAGATACTGTATCAGAATCTGAAACTTCTGCATTCATTCCGCCTGGTAATGTTTGGATAAAGTGTTCAACCCCAACAACTTTACAGGCCGTCCACATATCTTTTTCAGTAATATTTTCCTTATTAAATCGTATATTTTCACCAATTGTTCCTTCAAATAGCCAAGTGTCTTGCAAAACCATACAAAATAAATCATGAATATTTTCACGAGTCAACTCATGAATAGAACATCCATCAATAATAATATCTCCCTGATTAATTTCATAAAACTTCATTAATAAATTTACTAAAGTAGTCTTTCCAGCACCAGTAGGACCAACAATAGCAATCTTTTGCCCTGGCTTAACGTTGACACTAAAGTCTTTAATAATCATTTTATCAGGATTATATCCAAATTTAACGTTTTTAAACTCTATAGCACCTTTTACTTTGCCTTTATCTAAATGACAATGTAAATTACTTTCGTCAGTCATTTCCTCTTCATCTAAGAATTCGAATACTCTTTCACTAGCTGCAGCAGTCGATTGTAATGAAGTCATTGCCTGAGCAATTTGTGATAATGGATTAGTAAATAAACGTACATAGATTATAAAAGCAACAATTACTCCGAAAGAAATCTTTCCGTTCATAGTAAGCAACGCTCCTACAATGCATACCGCAACATATCCAAGATTGCCTACAAAATTCATAATGGGCATCATCATACCTGACAAAAACTGACTTTTCTTATTAGCTATGTATAATTTATTATTTAGCTCATCAAACTTTTCTATAGACATTTGTGTACCATTATAAACTTTTACTACATTATGCCCAGAATACATTTCTTCAATATATCCATTGATATCTCCTAAAGCTTCTTGCCTTTGATTAAAATATTTCTGAGATTTAGAAAGTAATAAGAACATAAACATAAATCCTAATAGACTGGCCAATATAGCAGTAATTGCCATAATCCAACTTGTATAAAACATCATTATTGTAGAACCTAAAAACAGAGTCAAAGAAGAAACTAAACTCGATAATGATTGGTTAAGATTATGAGCAATAGCATCTACATCATTAGTAATTCTTGATAAAATATCACCGTTTTCATGAGTATCAAAATATTTCAATGGAAGACTATTAATTTTATCGGATATTTTATATCTCAATTCTTTGGCAAAAACATTGGAAATAGTTGCTAATGAGAACCCTTGAACATAACTAAACAAGGAGCTAACAACATATAATATTCCCATAAAAATTGATAATTTTTTAATCTTACTAATATCAATTGATGGTTTTACTATAGAAAGCACAGACCTTGGTAAATTATCTAATTGGCTAAGATTATTGCGTCCTTCTGCCTGTATAGATAATTTAGAGACCACCTTCAATGTTTTTAGCTGATCTTGTACAGGAATAGCAATCCCATCAACTTCTATATCATCAAGCAATACAGATAAAACATTATCTGGAATTTTTGAGATTATTCCAATTGCTTGCTCCTTACTATCAACAACAAGCAATTCTTCAATAAGTTCATTAAGATATAGCAAATCTTCCTTAGAAATAGAATTATCAGAAGTTAATGTTGTCATTTTTCTTGAAATATTTTCTTGACTAAAATTACTTGCAATCTTAAGTGATATTTCTTGTAATTTTTCAGTTTTTGGCATTAACCCCTTACTTATTGTATCTGTAAAATCACTCAACTTATTAGGAGCAATTAAACCTAATATAGCAGCAATCATCGCTAAGACTAAAGAAATAATTAATAATATACGCCAAGTCTTCAAACTACCAATTAAGCGTTTCATACTTCCAACAAAATCTTTTGATTTTTCCTGGTTCATTCTTCCAGGACCTCCCATAGGTCTAGGCATTTTCTAACTCCTCCTCGCTTAATTGTGACAACGCTATTTCTTTGTAAACATCACAAGTTTTTAATAGTTCTTTATGTGTTCCAATTCCAACACATGTTCCATGATCTAAAACTACAATTTTATCAGCATTTATAACCGTTCCAATTCTTTGAGCGACTATCATTATAGTGGCATCTTTAGTATGTTTTTTCAAGTCATGTCTCAGTGCAGAATCTGTTTTATAATCCAGCGCTGAGAAAGAGTCATCAAATATGTAAATTTCCGGATTTCTTGCAATTGCTCTAGCAATAGCTAGTCGTTGTTTTTGCCCACCAGAAATGTTTGTTCCTCCTCTAGCTATGTGAGACTCATATTTATCACCCATATTCTCAACAAATTCTTTTGCCTGGGCAACCTTTACAGCTTCCTTAATATCAGCAAACTCTATTTTTTTCTTACCGACATCTCCATATGTAACATTATCGATGACAGAGCCTGTAAACATAACAGCTTTTTGAGGAATATAACCTAATTTGTTATATAAATCTGGTAATTTATAATCCTTTACATTGATTCCGTCAACCAATACTTCTCCATCGGTAACATCATAAAATCTTGGAACTAGATTTATTAATGAAGACTTTCCAGAACCAGTTGATCCAATAAATGCAATAGTCTCACCTTTATTAACTTTGAATGAAATATCTTTTAACAGATATTCGTCAGCATCTGGATATTTGAAAGAAACATTCTTAAACTCAACTGTGCCAGTTTCGCTAGCTTTTCCTTTAAAAGTACCATCTTTTATTTTTAATGGCTCATCTAAAATTTCATTTATTCTTTTGGCTGACACCTCGGCTCTTGGCCACAACATAAAAATCATTGCCAACATTAAAAATGACGAAATAACCTGCATACCATAACTTGAAAAAACAACCATATTTGAAAACAACGTTATCTTGTCTTTCATAAGAGCAGCCTCTATCAAGAAAGCACCAATTAAATATATGCCTAAAGTTAATGAGTGCATAACAAGCATCATAAGCGGTTGCATAATAGCAAATGCTCGTTGATTAAATAATTGAATATCAGTAAGTTTTGTATTAGCAGCAGCAAAGCGCTCACTTTGAAATTTTTCAGCATTAAATGCTCTAATAACTCTAATTCCAGTTAGATTTTCCCTAGTAACACTATTAAGCTTATCAATTAATTTTTGGACTTTCTTTACTCTAGGTATAACAATTGATATCAAAATACCAACCGTAGTAAGCAATACAGCAACACATCCTACCGTCAATAAACTCCATTCGAACCCTTTATCTAATATTTTTAGAATCGCCCATACCGCCATTATTGGAGCCTTAATCATTATTTGTAGTCCCATGCCAACAAGCATTTCCATTTGAGTAACATCATTAGTAGTTCTGGTAATTAAACTACCAGTCTGAAACTTCTTAATGTCTTCTGTACTAAATTGTTGGACTTTTTTAAAAATCAATCCCCTCAATGTCATAGAAAAACTTGAGGAAACAGTAGCAGCAAAATACCCAACAATTATTGCAGATATTATTGATCCAGCGGCACACAAAAGCATATAGATACCTTGCTCAATAATATCAGACATTTTACTACCTTCAGTTTGAACTAAGCGAGTAATAGAACTCATATAATCTGGCATTTTAAGTTCTAAAAAAACTTGTAAAACAATTAGAATAACGCATATAAAAATACCAAATAGATCACGTTTAGTTAACTTTTTAAATAATCTAAACATATAATCAATCCCTTCTTTTTTTCAGAGTGAAAAAGCCAAATCTAGTTTTACAATCAGGACAAGTAGTATGTTTAATGCCTATTTTCTTTGGTAAAGGCATTTTTATAGTCAAGCCACATTTTGGACATTTTTTATATAAATGATTTTTATCCAAATATCTATGTCGATTCAACTTTTTCATAACACTTTTAAATGGCCTTTTTATATAAGAACAAATATCCATAAATATCCTATTCTGCTTTACTTTCCTATATGCATTTTTAGATAAAAGCCTATAAACAAAAAATATAATCAAAAGAATATCTAAAATACCGACAATTAATATTTTAAAAAATATATCAACAAATAGACCAATTATTATCAATAATAAAATAAATCTATTTAACTCATCAAAACCTTTGTCCTTTAAGGCTTGATCAATTTGTTTCTTAGCCATTTCTTTAAAATTATCATTAATAATATTAATCACGTCTCCTTCTACTACCAAATATCAATAATAGCCTTAGTATCTCTAATAAAGTAGCAGATACAGAGGCAACATAAGTTAGTGCTGCGGCTATTAAAACTTTTTTAGCAGCTTTATGTTCACTTGCGTCTAATATATCCAATTCCTCAATTTTTTTCAAAGCCCTAAATGAAGCATTAAATTCAACAGGCAAAGTCACAATTTGAAATAAAAGTATTATGCATTCAGATAAAATACCTAGCCAAATAAGGCCAAAAAAACTAAGACATACTCCGATTGCTATAGCAAAATATCCCATATATGAAGATATTCGCACAATTGGGAATAAGGCGTGCCTAATTCTAAGCATTAAATATCCGTCTTTATCTTGTAGTGCATGCCCACATTCGTGACAAGCAACCGCAACAGCCGCGATACTAGAATCATTATAATTATTTTGACATAATCGTACAGCCTTAGCAGCTGAATCATAGTGATCAGTTAATGTGCCGTCAACACATTCGATACTAACACTGTTCAACCCATTAGCCGCTAATATCATTTTAGCAGCTGCTCTTCCAGAAACCTGCTTATTATTACTCTGATTCTTATATATAGAATACTCATAATTAATATAAAGATTGGCTCCAGTGGTTATTATAAAAGCAACCATAATTAAACCAAATGAAATTAAATCCATAACTACCTCCATTATAAATTATACTCTACATATTGTAACACTATTTATAAATTTAATAAAGTTATTTAGTAACTAATTGTAATCATTTTGTGATAATGTCATGTTGTATCTTTTTTTGAAAATGTCAGTATGTAGTATAATATGCTCCTTGAGAAAGGAGTAATCAATATGAATAACGAAAGGATTACATTAACTATGAAAGAACATACTGTGCTTACATAATTAGTACAGTATATTAGAAGTATTCCTACTCAATTACCTTATTTTTACATATAAAAAGAGGATTATGATTTATTTCTCTTCTTCACCTCTATAATTACAAGTATATATTATTCGCTCACCATACTTAGTAGATTCAATTTCCTTTTTACAGCTATAATTCTCCATACTATATGTAATAGTATCATCGACTGCATTATAGTCACCCTCTAATCCTTCAGAGAAAAACACCTTATCTTCATGAACAATAACATTTATTTCGTTATCGACTCTTTCTTCTTCTACAAGCCATAATTTTTTTTGATTTTCGATTAATTTGTTAATTATTTCTTCATTAGCCTTAATTACTAATGGGTCATTACCATATTCTGCAAAGGTATAAACTTTATTCTTCTTTAAGTTCTTAATAAATAAATTATAAACCTTTTTAAAATCACCATTATCATTTTGACTTATTTTCACTACTGGCATTTTATCCATTTCTGTTTCATATTTATTTAACTTGAAATATTTAGTATCCACTTCTCTGCTAGCAATTATTTTATTATCCTTTATATCATTGTCAATAATATATTTATATGAATTACTTAAACCATCTCCATGAGATTCCAATACTAAATTATCTTTGTATTCTATTTCTATTGTTTGTGTAGTCGGATTAAATAAATTTTTATCAGTAACATATTCTATATTTTTAACAGTTATAGCTATCATACCAATACTTACTCCTGATATTATTATACATGATATAAATATTATTAAATTAAACATTACATTAACTTTCCTATCAAATATAAAATTAATTAAAACACTAATGATTTGAATTGAAACTATTGAGCCAGCTATTAGTAACAAAGATATCCATAAGAATAATATATGTACTGAAATATGCGCAATTACTAAGACACAGGCAATTATTAATCCAATGGTACCAAATAATGTTCCAAGTAATGTAAAAAATGCAAATATTTTAATAAATACAATTACTACTTGAGCTAATGTACCTAAAAACTCAGCAGGTTTATTATTACTAGTTGCAGTATTTTTATTATCATCACATTGTATTTCTTTTTCTTGTTCTTTTTGTTCTTTTTCTTTTTCAAAATTATTTAAATGTCTAATCTTAAATGTATGAATAATTACTATAACTGCAATAATAAACCAAATAAGATGAAAAATACTTTTTAATACTTCTTTAATTAGCGAAACATGCTCTGCTGATAAAAATGAAAATATATTTGCTATAATGCTGGCAGTACTATTACAAACTATAATACCTCCTATATTTAATAGAAAAGTCAGAATTAACAATTCTAATATACATTTAACTCCTTGAGTAAAACTCATATTAGAAAACATTTCAACTGTATTAGTAATAAATAACAATAACGAACTCCAAATATTTTGAATATTATTTTTATTTTTTCTAAGACTCGATTCAACATCTATTACTTTATCATTAATAAGATCATCCATACTACATTCAAATAGATTGGCAATTTGAATTATCTTCTCTGTTTCAGGATAAGTATTATTGCTTTCCCATTTAGATACAGATTGGCGAGAAACGCCAAGTTTCTCTGCTAACTCTTCTTGAGAATAACCCTTCTTTTTACGAAGTTCTAATAGTTTATCTCCAAACTTCATATCATCACCTCTTTCATAATGCAATCATATAACACTTTATGGTTGCAATCTATACACTTTACTTGAAAAATATGTAAATTTTCAGTTGCTTTGATTCCATTTTATCTTTAAACCAACAAAAAATGAAGCAAATTATACCAATTTCACTTCACTAACTTCAATTTCGTATATTGTATGTTTTATCTGTAATTAATCTTTTAATTCTATTTATTTTTTCCTTTTTGAATATACTTTTTCTTGCATTTCCTGAACATAATCTTTGTACATTTCAAAACTTTCCTTATTACACTCAAAATTAATATGCTCGCTTATAAGATATGGTCTTATAAAATCAAACTTGTCACAATTTATTTTTTTGGTAGTGCTTCTTAGTTCTATGGCTTTCAAAAATGATAATAAATACTTCAAATATTCTTCTATATCTCCCTTAACATCCTCTTCGAGCAAATATGAATCAATATTATTATCTGTAATATTTGCATTTTCTAGAAAAATTGTTTTAAATTCTTCATCTGAAACTTTAAAATCTGTTCTAGCAAACGCCTTCATCATATTAAGAAAGTCACGCAAAAATGATAAATAGTAAGAAGTATCTTCGAGTCTACCATTATAAAAATTGGAGTATATTAAACCATTACTATCATAATATGTATCCATAAACTTTTGTTCCAAAAATAATGCGCCTAGCTCCGAAAATAAATTGTTTTTATAAACTTTTAACATAAACTCTATACCATGTTCAACTTCATGGTTTAAAATACAGGGTGCTTGATTTACATCTACAATTAAAAAAGGCATTTCATCAATGACGGAATAATGACAATATGAAGAATTATCTAATTCTGCTAATTGAATTCTGTTAACTGGTTTATATTCGAATATTTTTTTAGCATATTCAAGTAGTGATTTAAAATTTTTTTCATAATTTTTTAAAGTCAGTTCCTTTTGTTCTTCAAAAGAAAGATTAATATCACTAGTAAAATAATAATCAGCTTCAAATATACCTGAATAATCCAAATCAATTAGATAGTTAATTAGTTGCTCTCCTAATTCGTCGTAAATTCTTTTTAAAAAACTCAAAAAATCTTCTTTTAATGTAGTACACGAATCATCTTGATGTTCTCCAAAATAATCAAAATCTCCTGCTAGAATTCGTTCAAAATAGTCAATATCACTTCTTATATCATCTTGTTCAGCTCTAGACAAAGTTCCATTAGTAATAAGATAGTTACCTTTATTTAAAAGCTTTTTAATGTATTGTTTGTTAAATTCTCGTTTAGCCATAATATCATATTCCTTTATTTGCTTGATATTCTATCACACATAACTAATTGTTTCAAGCAAATTAGCATCCAATTATAAAGTTGTGTTTGACAATAAAAAAAGATATTTTTATAAATTATGAATACGTTTATCATTGTGAGTTAAGAATCTATTAGTTTTCGGATATTCATCTATATAATGTAATTTGTACCATTCGATAAACTGCTCCGTAGCACTAGTCCTGTCATCCTTTCTGTTTTCTCTTTCCTCATCTGACATTTCTGCTAGAGTCTTACAACAGTTATTAGGAACAAACACATACCATAGATTAGACTTAGCTTTTTTAGTTTCTCTACCTTTTATTTCTTTTGATAATGTTCCTCTACTGATTCCCAAAAACTGATGATAGTCATTTCCGTCAAAGAATGTTAAGCAATCCACGAAATAACACTTTCGATTAGGAACAGCTTTCATCATCTCTAAAAGTTCTTCTATATTAGAACTAACCCCACTCCGTTTTACAAAGGCACCTGGATAACAAGGACTATTAGGATAATCTTCGATATAGAATCCTGTATCAACTACAAATACTGGAGTACCTAATAATAAAAATGCTTGCCTAGCTTTCTCCTTAGAAATAAATTCAATATCATTAACATCTGGCTCATTTAAATCACATTTAAAGTAATTAATCGCAATACCTTCTTTTTCAAATTTTTCTTTTACCGAAATATATTTACCATAATTTCCAGTTACGTAGGTTAAATCTTCCATCACATATCTCCTCTAAATGTATATAATTTTTTAACTATATTTGGATTATATTCTGGTTGTGTTAAATCCATATTATTATCTTCAACAATTTTCTTAGATAAGAAATACATTTGTAAAATAAGATAGTATTCTTTCCAAAATATATTTTCATTCAAATCACTTGTATTAAAAACATAAATATTAGAATACGCATTATCAATAGATTCAATTAATAGGTCATCTAGTTCTTTTAATTCATGTGTTAAATAGATTACCTTACTGTTAGGATTTTGAAATAATAAATTACTTCTTCCATGACAAAATGAACCCTTATCATGGACTACAGGTATAGTAACTCCAGTCTCTGTCATGTTAGATTCCAATACACTTGCTGATGTCTTTGTTTCATAACCACTCATTATATGTATAAGTGAAACGCCTTTGAAATTAACATTTAGTCTTTCTATTCTTTCTTTGCTTCTCTTTAATAAATCTTTTATTCTTTTATTTATTTCAGTTTGATTTAATTCTACGTTTAATGAATCTAAAAGTAATGCCATAGGTCCTAAAGTAGTTGCTAAAGATATAAAGCTTTTTTCATGATTATATGATTCATTACCCCAAGCAATAACTGGGTAGTCTGTATCTTTATCATTTTCTGAAAGCAAGTATTTTTTACCATTAAAAGTCATTAATGCTTTAGCTATGCCATTACTATTTCCACTAGCAGAAATAGCAACTAAATTAGAAAATGCCTCTAAATTTGTTTTATAAAAATAATCTCTCGGTTCAATTACCTCACAGGTAATATTTTTTTTACCAAGTTTTTCTATTATTAATTGCAAGTAATACGCGACTACTTTTGATCCACCTGTTGCTATAATAAGTACTTGTTTTCCATCACTAATTAAATCATCTAATAATTTTTTTGCATCTTGATATTTGCCTATTTCTGGATTGTTAATTTGTAATATTCTTTCTTCTAATTTAGAAAAATTTAATTCTGCCGGTTCAGTATAATTATTTTTATTCATAAAAAAACTCTCCTTCTGTAAATATATTAACAAAAGAAGAGGTAATATATATGTCAGTTATTAAATTTTTCTAATAACTTTATATTCTTTATTCTATTTATATAAAAATGTCTTATTTCCTGTTTATTCTCACAATAAGCAGCTACTCCCCATTCTGTCCCATAGAGTATCAAATCATATGGATGAATTATCCTTTTAGATGTTTCTTTTTTATCTTTTGAATAATATTCTATATAACATTTTAGTTTATCCTTAATTGCTTTGTTGATGAGATTATAATTTTTCTTATTTTTAATGTTAATATAGCTTGGTGTAATGAAACGCTTTGGTACTGTTATATTTTGATTCAAAACATAACCTCCATATGGCCCCTTAACCGTATCAATATAAATCCCAGCTTTTTCTATTTCAGCTTTATAAACTCTAATCATTCTTGAACTCACTTCTAACTTATCGGACAATTCTCCTATACTATATTTTCTTCCCGTACTCAAGTATTCAAGCATAGTTAATACATTGCTAATTTTGGACATGAAACACCACCAAACCATACAAATATACTTTGTATTATATCATACTTGGTCTCTCTCATTC
>CADCQR010000122.1 GCA_902803685.1 uncultured Erysipelotrichaceae bacterium | reverse complement strand
TGTATAACACCTTTCTTCTCATCGCCATAGCTTTGTCTTGTGATGTTCTTGCTAAGGTATTCGCAGTTATGCCTTGGCAGCAAAACACAATTGAGCCGTCAGGTTTTAACATAGGCATTAGTTGTTCGTCGATTGCTTGTTTAAATACAGTTGGGTTTAAATATTCTTGTATATTCGATAAATATATTGTATCAAAATATGGTAGAGGGAAATTCTTAGCATTTATTAAATTATTTTTTAAGTCTATTAAATTGCTTTTGATAAAAGATGTTTCTGATTTTTCTATTTCCCTTTTTGTCAAATTATATGAAGCTTCGTTTTCTAAAAACGAATTTGGCGTTTTTTCTCCATTTTCACTTAAAATCAATTCTGTTGTTGCAGTTATTGGTAGATCATTAATTTTACGATTGTAATCAAACATAGCTGGGGTTAATGTATCTTGACTTAGATATTTTGCTAATAGATATTGTGTATTATTCCTTATATTTTGCATATCTAAATCTCTTTGCGTCATAAACGTGTCCCAAAAAGTAAGAACAGGATTTTTTTTGTTACCAGAAATTATTTTTTTATATATTTTTAGTGATAAATAATCATTACTTGATATATCACAGAAAAATGAATAATACTCTTCATAACTAAGTTTTGTAATAGCCAAATATTTTAACATTGCAATATAATATTGATATTTATTAATATCAAATGTAATTATATCCTTAGCACCATGATATATTGAGTCTAATGGAAAATCTCCACTAGATAATACTGTTAGTACTGAGCTACCTTTATTGACGTAGTTTCCCATAGAAAGTTCTTCTGTTGGATTAAAGTAGAACTGATTACGATCTTTGAAGAGGATAGTAGATAGTTGTATATTATCTCCGTTATATGGGCTAATATTTGCATGAATTCTACTGTTATCTATAGCTGATTGTGCATCCTCTATGGCAATGTCGGCAGTTAAATTTTTATCTCCTAATATCTCTATTTTTGCGCTCATACATATTCATTCCTTTTTTGCAACGTATTATATCATCTTTATTACTTTTTTACTATAAATTTGTAGTAAAAAAGTAGTTTTATTTTATTGCAAATGATACAATTACTTTATGGAAGAGATAATAGAAAAACTAGAAAATTTGAAAAAAGTATTGGATAATGATGATGTTATTAAAACTATTAAAGTTTTAAATAAAAAATTAAAAAAGGATAATGACCTAAATAAGTTAATACAAGAATATCAAATTAGCAGAAGTGAGGAGGTAAAAGCAAAAATATTTAAAAACGAATTATATTTAGAATATAAGCACTATGAAAATGAAGTTAATTTTATTATATTAAGAATTAGAAAAGAATTAAGTAAAATTAATAGTAGAAGAGGGTGTATAAAAAATGAAGATAATTAGTGGTGTTTATAAGGGTAGACGCTTAGAGGGATTTGATATAGAAGGAACTAGACCTACTATGGATAGGGTAAAAGAATCACTTTTTGCCATTATCCAGAATAGTATTAAAGACGCTATTGTTTTAGATTTATTTGCTGGTAGTGGAAATTTAGGGCTAGAGGCTTTATCTAATGGAGCAAAGTATGCATACCTAGTCGATAAGAATAAAAAAGCGATAAGTACTATTAAGAAAAACTTAGATTTATTAAGAGTTTCTAATTCTATTATTTTTAATTGTGATTATCAATTGGCTTTAAAAAACTTTTTCGAGAAAAAAATAAAATTTGATTTAATATTTTTAGATCCTCCATATAAAACTGACTATATAGAAAAAAGTATTTTATTGATAGATGAATATTCTTTACTTAATAAAAATGGTATGATAATCTGTGAAAGCGATAGCTTAGATAAAATTGTTTATAATGAATCTTATATTTGTGTAAAAAATAGAAAATATGGAGATAAATATATAGTTATTTTAAAACAAATGTGATAAAATTTTCTCAGAATAGATGGTGATTTTATGTTTAAGTTGGATAATAAGGGGTTTGCATTTTCTTCCATATTATATGGATTATCTATAATGGGAATTATGATCATATTACTTATAATGAGTACCATGCATACGAATAGGAAAACAAATAAAGAATTTGTTCAGAATATCGAAGAAGAACTTAATAGATTTAGCTTAACGAGTACTATTTTTTATGCTAAAAGTGACAATGTTGATCCGTCTCAAGAATATATCGTGCCAGAAGATGGTTGGTATAAAATTGAATTGTGGGGGGCTTGTGGTGTTTTTTCGAATAAAAATTACATTCCAAGAGGAGCTTATACTTCTGGTGTTATTAAGATGAAAGCAGGGAAAATACTATATTTTTATGTCGGAAAACAAGGCGATGAGGCCACTGGTGCAGGAAAAGGAAAGGGTACTGGTAAAAATGGTGGTGGTGCTACTGAAGTTAGATTAGCTAAGGGGGGATGGAAAGATAATGCTTCATTGGAAAGTCGTATAATGGTTGCAGCAGGTGGAGGCGGTTATGCTGCCGATGGTAACGTTGATGGATATGGTGGCTCTGTTGTTGGCAATAATTCTAGAAAAGTAGACTCTACCACTGGTATATCTCAAGTCGTTTCCTATGGAGGATTACAAACAGGTGGAAGTTTTGGTGTTGGTGGCAAAGCTACTGTTGCAAATACTGGTGGTGGTGGCGGAGGATATTATGGTGGCTCTGCTGGTATATCTGCTGGAGGTAGTGGTGCTGGTGGGTCTTCCTATATATCTGGTTACGCTGGCGTGTATACAAAGGGTAAAACAAATGAGGGCGCAACTTATGTTAATCAAGATGATGCAACTAATGCTTATGATAACGTTTTTATAAATGGTGTAATAATTCCTGGAGCACGATATGGATATTCTGAAATGTATAACGGGGTTGCCCGAATATCTAAGGTATCCGACTATGGTACTGCTCCGGCAATTCTTAATTCTGACATCTATAATAATAACGGTGCTGGTATTCAGTATGTTAGAGATTGTATATCTGGATTGCAGAAAGCCGATAGCAAGCAGATTAATGCTGATATATCAATTGGCTCTGATAGCGAATCTTTTAAGGAAAGTAGCTGGAAAGAACTTCAGGTTATTGATGGTACAGCTGAAAATTCAGGTAAGAATGTTGCATATGGCAGAAAATATATTTTTACTGATTATAATGGTAATTGGTCTGGCACTGGAAGTACCGGCCCCTTAACAGATGGAAAAATAGCTTATAATTCAGCGGGCACAACTGCCTCGAGTGAAGGAAAAAAGTGTGTGATAGTTAATCTTGAAGCGAATTATAAATATATTAGAGAAGTGGCAGTTTGGCATTCGTTTGATGAATGGGCTTATGTCCCTGTTAACCACACTCTAAGTGTTAGTAGTAATGGAACTGATTGGTGTAATGTTGCGACTAATAATAACGCTGATAGCTTTGCGATTGGCTCTAACGAAACTGGTGATGGTTTTCATTATTCTGCTTGGCAACCAAAATCAACGGGAAAACCTGTTGATGGAATTTATTATATTATGTCTGCTTCATCTAATGCTTTTTTCTTGTCGGATCCAATTTGGAGTACTGATGGTGCAAAGTTTAATTCGTTTAATGGCTATGCAAATCAGAAGTGGATATTCAAAAGTTTAGGTGAAGACTATTTCCAAATTACTAATTTGGCTACTGGTAGGGTTTTAGAGATATCTTATGGAACTGATTCAGATGATGCCCCAATTGAACTTGCTGAGTCTGATACTATATCAGATTGGAATAAGTGGACAGTTGAGAATGCTGGTAACGGAATGGTTTATATAAAGTCAGGATATGGTACCTGCATGGGAATTGATCCAGACTTTAGTCATTCGCAAAATTTGCTATTTTACAATTGGGTAGATTTCGCATATTCTAAGAAAAAAATTTCTCCTTCTGGGAAGCTAAAAAATGCTTTACAAGTACGAAGTCAAAAATTTAGAATATTAGCAGCTAATTATTAGTGACTGATGATAGTCACTTTTTATTTTTTTAAAAATTAGCACTTTTTGTTGACTTGTGCTAAAAATAGTTCTACAATGTATTTAGCACTTGTATTATATAGGTGCTAGGAGGTTGATGTTATGTTGACTGAAAGACAGAATAAAATACTTAAATTGATTGTTGAAAGATATATCAAGGAACCTATACCGGTTGGTTCTAAAGTATTGTCAAAAATCCTAAAATGCTCTAGTGCGACAGTGCGTAATGAAATGGCGACTCTAGAAGATATTGGATTATTAGAAAAAACACATACATCATCTGGTAGAGTTCCTAGTGAAGCTGGTTATAGATATTATGTGGATAACCTTATGGAATTCAAAAAAATGAATGTAGAAGATATGCTAAAGTTACAAATTGTTTTTAAGAACCAGCAATTGGCATTATCTGATACAATTGCACAAAGCTTGCAAATAATATCTGATATAACTAATTATACAGCTGTTATACTTGGTGGTAATTCTCATGAGAATCTTCTTAAACAAATTGAAGTAGTTCCGATTGATGATGAAAGTATGGTTGTATTGATAGTAACTGACAGAGGGCATGTTGAGCATAAAACAATTAGATTAAAGGATGTATCAACAGATGAAATAAAGAAAACAGTTGGTCTGATAAACAATCTAATTGCAGGTACTCCAATTGATGAGGTAAGCTCTAAATTGGAGTTTGAAATAAAGCCTATTATAGGAAATTATGTAAAACAACACGAACAACTTTATAATGCTTTTTATCATGTGTTTAATGATTATTCTTCTAATGACTTTAATATAATGGGAAGAACAAAAATGTTAGAACAACCGGAGTTTTCTAATAATATTGAAAAGATTAAAAATGTTTTTAACAAATTAGAGAATAAAGAACTACTTAATAGCATAGAACAAGATGGAGATAATAATATTAAAGTTTACATTGGCGAAGAAAGTAAAATTGATGATGATGTTACTATTATTAAAACAAAATTTAAAAATGGTAACGAAGAAGGAACTATTGCCATAATAGGACCAAAGAGAATGGAATATAATCGTGTTGTGGGAATGTTGGAATACATGAAAGAAAATATTGAAAGGTAGGTAGTGTATGAATAAAGATGAAAATATAGAAGAATTAAAAACTGAAACTTCGACTGATCAAAATGTAGAAGAAAATTCTACTGAAGAGACAGTTACTGATAATTCTGTTGAAGATAAAAAAAATGAAGCAATGTTAGAATTAGATAAGCAAATCGTTGCTTTAGAAGAAGAAAATAAAAAACTTCTTGATCAAGTAAAACGTGCACAAGCAGAATTAGTTAATTATAGAGTAAGGAAAGATAAAGAAGTTCAAGATACTTTAAAATTTGCTAATCAAAGCCTTATTACTGAGCTGTTATCAACTGTTGATAATTTTGAAAGGGCTATTACATTAGACGACAATAATCTTGATGATGATTTGTCAAAATTTTTGGTAGGGTTTAAAATGATTTATTCTTCTTTAGTTGCTACTTTGAAAAAATATGGCGTAGAAGAAATATCAAGACAAGGAGAAATTTTTGACCCAGCTTTAGAGCAAGCTCTTTTGACCGATTGTGTTGAAGAACTTGATAATGATGTAGTTATTGAGGTATTACAAAAAGGTTATAAATTAAAAGACCGTGTAATAAGAGCTGCATCTGTTAAAATTAATCAAAAATAAATTTAAAAGGAGAGATTATATTATGAGTAAAATTATTGGTATAGATTTAGGTACTACAAATTCATGTGCTGCCGTATTGGAAGCCGGAGCACCAAAAGTAATACCTAACCCAGAAGGAGGAAGAACAACTCCATCAGTTGTATCATTTAAAAATGGAGAAAAAATAGTAGGAGATAATGCTAAAAGACAAGCTATAACAAATCCTAATACTTGTATATCTATTAAGAGATTAATGGGTACAGATGAAAAAGTAGAATTGGAAGGAAAAAAATATACTCCAGAGCAAATTTCAGCAATGATTTTATCATATATTAAGGATTATGCTGAAAGCTATTTAGGTGAAAAAGTAGATAGAGCGGTAATTACAGTTCCTGCTTATTTTACAGATGCACAAAGACAAGCTACAAAGAATGCTGGTAAAATTGCTGGACTTACTGTTGAGAGAATTATTAACGAGCCTACTGCTGCAGCTTTATCATATGGACTTGATAAAAATGAAGGTCAAACCATTTTGGTATACGACTTAGGTGGTGGAACATTTGATGTATCTATCCTAGAACTAGGTGACGGTGTATTTGAAGTTAAAGCAACTAATGGTAATAACCACTTAGGTGGAGATGACTTTGATGAAAGAATTATTGAATACTTAGTAAAAGAGTTCAAGAAAGAAAATGGTATAGATTTATCTAAAGATAAGATGGCAATGCAAAGATTGAAAGAGGTTGCTGAAAAGGCTAAGAAAGACTTATCTGGAGTTACAACAACACAAATCTCTGCACCATTTATTACCCAAGGAAAAGATGGTGGACCTTTACATTTGGATGTAACATTGTCTCGTGCCAAATTTGAAGATTTAATTTCTGATTTAGTTGAATCTACATTAGAGCCTGTTAAGAAAGCTTTAAAAGATGCTAAGATGACTAAGAAAGATATTGATAAAGTTGTATTTGTCGGTGGATCTACGCGTATACCAATGGTTTATGATTTGGTAACTAAAGAATTAGGTAAGGAACCATCGCGTGAGGTTAACCCTGATGAAGTTGTTGCTATGGGTGCAGCTATTCAAGGAGGAGTTTTAACTGGTGATGTTAATGATATAGTCTTACTTGATGTTACACCACTTTCATTAGGTTTGGAGACATTGGGTGGTGTTATGACTACTTTAATCCCTAGAAATACAACAATTCCAGCATCTCGTACTGAAGTATTCTCAACAGCTGCCGATAATCAACCAGCTGTAGATATTCACATATTACAAGGTGAAAGACCAATGGCTGCTGATAATAAAACCCTTGGTAATTTCCAATTGAGTAATATTCCACCAGCACCTCGTGGAGTTCCTAAAATTGAAGTTACTTTTGATATTGATGCTAATGGTATTGTTAATGTTAAAGCAAAAGATTTAGGTACTAATAAAGAGCAATCAATTACAATTACTTCTGGTACTAATTTGACAGATGAAGAAGTAGAGCGTATGAGAAAAGAAGCTGAAGAAAATAAGGAAAAGGACGAAAAACGCAAAGAGGAAGCTGAAGCAAAGAATGAAGCAGAACAATTACTTTTCCAAACTAGAAAAGCCCTTAAAGATTTAGGCGATAAGGTTGATAAGAAGGAAAAGGAAGAAGCTGAAAAATTAGCTAAAGAGTTAGAAGATGCTATTGAAAGTAACGATATAGATGATATTAAAGCTAAGAAAGAAAAATTACAAGAAAAAGCAATGGCTTTGTCTGCAAAGGTTTATGAAGAGGCTGCTAAAGCACATCAAGCAGAACAGGATGATGAAGATAGTGATAAAAAAGACAAATCTGATGATGATGTAAAGGAAGCAGATATTGAAGAAGAATAATTAAGTTAAGTAGTCCATTTTGGGACTACTTAATTTTAAATATAAGATAAGGAGTGATATAATGGCTTCAAAAAGAGATTATTATGAAGTCCTTGGAGTAGACAAAAATGCTTCTGATGCTGAAATTAAAAGTGCTTTTAGGAAAAAGGCGAAAGAGTTTCATCCAGATTTGAATAAGGATAATCCTGATGCTGCTGAAAAGTTTAAGGAAGCCCAAGAAGCATATTCAGTCTTGTCTGATGAGTCAAAGCGTAAAATGTATGATCAGTATGGACATGCTGGAGTTGGCAATGGAAGTGGCGCTGGCGCTGGTGCTGGTGCTGGTGGTTTTGGAGGTTTCGGTGGCTTTGATGCTAGTGGCTTTGATTTCGGTGATATTTTTGACTCCATTTTTGGCGGAGGCGGAGGCTTTGGTGGATTTTCGAGCTTCGGTGGTGGAAGCTCAAGATCTTCAGCTAGACGTGGTAGCGATGTGTTAATGCGTATGGACTTAACCTTTGATGAAGCAATTAATGGCTGTGA
Source organism: uncultured Erysipelotrichaceae bacterium (assembly GCA_902803685.1). Next base: position 759 of record CADCQR010000122.1, on the reverse strand, counting down.
GAAGAAGTTTAATGTTGAAGTGGTAGAGGACTGTGATGAATGCGGTGGCTCAGGCGGTTTTGATGCTAAAACATGTCCAACTTGTCATGGCTCAGGAACTGTTACTACACAACAGCAAACTATTTTGGGATCTTTTATGTCTAGAACTACATGTAACGAATGTGGTGGAAAAGGAAAAGTATTTAAAAGCACATGTCATGAATGTGGCGGAAAGGGAAAAATTCGTAAAGATAAAAGACTTACCATTAATATAGACCCAGGTGTTAATACTGGAGACAGAAGACGTGTTAGTGGAAAAGGTTCTGCTGGTGTTAACGGTGGCGAAAATGGTGATTTATATATAGAATTTGTTGTACAGGAACATAAATATTTTATTCGAGACAACGATGACATATATTTAGAAGTGCCATTAACTATTGCTGAAGCTATTAGTGGGTGTAAGAAAAAAATTCCTACATTATATGGTAATGTTTCTGTTAATATTCCTTCTGGGACCGATAGTGGAGACAAGCAGCGTATACGTGGAAGAGGTGTAGACAACAAGTATAATAGACATAAGGGAGATATGTATTTGATTTTTAAAGTCTATACTCCTAAGAAGTTAAGCCGTGAACAAAAGAAATTATTGGAAAAACTTAGCGAAACAGATTTAACTACAGCAGAGATAAATAATTTTCAAAAATTTATTGATAATAACGAGTAATAAAATAAGGCTCCCGAATTCAGGCTGCCTTTTTTAGTTTAAGGGCTTTTTCATAT
>CADCQR010000121.1 GCA_902803685.1 uncultured Erysipelotrichaceae bacterium | reverse complement strand
TATTTTTCTTAAAACCAACATGACTTCCTATTAACAACATATCGTTCCTCCAAAACTATATTTAACAAAATATATTATATATAATAATACAAAAAAATAAAAGGCTAGCTAGTAACCTTTTTATTTTTCATATATGCACCCATTACTAATGTTGCTGCAAAGATTATAATAAGACCTATTCTTGAAGCAATGGAAATTTTTCCAGTATTAGGAATTTCTACTTTTTCTCCATCTAAGATTTCTACTTCAAATGTTGACGATTTTGTTCTATATGTAACAGTGATAGTTTGGGTACCAACCTTTGTATTATCAAACCCAGTAATCTTAAAATCTGAATTCGTTTGGTAATCATTTAGATTAATCAAGTCACTAGTATTATCATTATAATCAATTCTAAATTGTGCACCAGTTAAATCAAGATTATCCTTATCTTTATTATATTTAACTTTGGTAGGATTCTTTGTTACTTTGACTTCTTTTATAACATTTTCTTCTTCAGTTCTTTCTTGCCATTGTGCATAAAAAATGACTATATCTTGATGAGACCATGCGACTTGATAGGTATTATATTCAGGACCGTAAATATGCCTTTCATTCTCAGCTAAATTCTTTTCCCATAAAGTTCCTTCTGATGCGTTATTTCTCCATGTTTGGTCATAATAGTTATATGCTTTCCAGCCTTTTAATTTATAGCCCAACTTAACAAATTTATCTTTCTTAAGCTTATTATCACACCCATAATATCCTTTAATTTTCTCATCATCAGGACTCAAACTAACATCATTTTCTGAACCATTTCTGTATACATAATAATAGAATTTATCAGAAACATCGTTCTTATTTCCATCATATACTACCGTACCATTTATAATAGTTCCATTATCTTTTTGACCAGTATTATAAGTTATTGTACACTTATCATCACTACAGCTTAAACTCCTAATATTATTATCATAGATTGGTTTATCGTTTTCACACTTATAAGTGGCATTACCAGAAGCATCTTGCCATAATGGGAGCTGACATCCATTGATTATCATATGTTCATAGTTTTTACTATTTAATTTATTATCCTCTATTTTTATACCATTATTACCATTACCAGTATAATAGAATTGCACAAATGAATATCCTGGTGTACTTTGTTCTTCCATCCAAGTATTATTTTTTATAGTTACGTTTTGATGAGCAAAAAGATTAATAGCATTGGCCACTACATTTTTAAACTTATTGCCCTCTATTCTTATATTACTCCCCCAATTTGGTGCACTATATGGAGAGTGTGAACCAATCCCACTTCTAACATTATCAAAAATGCAGTTAGATATCACAATATTTTGAACAGCAGTATTATCTAATGGATATGCCGTAGTCTCACCAGTAGATGCGTTATCTAAATGTATTACTTCATTTTGCCCATCATGTTTACCAACTACTTGAACTTGATCCTTAATCGTCACACCATCAACCAAAACATTTTTAGAGGCAGATATATTTATTGAATGTGTGGTAGTGTTTTTTAATGTCGTATTTTTAATAGTTAAATTGTCACCATGTCTTCCTAATATTGAAACACCTGTACCTGAAGAATCCCATGTACCACCCTCAATAGTTATATTACTCCATTGAGTATAGCCACCTTTTCCTTCCAAGCAAGTCTTATTTTCAGTACAGTTATTTGAATTAGCATCACACGTAACACAATCAAGTGCCGATGTTGATATAAATCTACCTCCATTTGTACTAATAAAAGTTGTATTAGCATTTAATGTTAACTTAGTGTTTGAAAATATATAAAGCATTGATGATACATAGTATTTACCAGCTGGGACTACTACTTGATACTGCTTACTATTATTTTTAGCACAATTACCAGCATCAATAAGAACTTTCTGTAATTTAGTTCTATTAGTATCACCTACTCCATTATTATCTGTAACTAGGCCATCTACAGAAAACACCTGATTATCAGGACAAACTAAACTATCATCTATAACTGGAATAGGACTAATATATTGTCCATTATAAATATCCCTTTTGGACATAATTAATAAAAATATTATAATTAAAACATTATAAATAATAATTCTTTTCTTCATATTTAACTCTCCTCTTATTATATTTTTATTTTATCACAAAAGATAATCTATTTAAACAATATTAGTCCCAAAATATTAGTATAACGTTCAATCAAAATAAAGTGCACAATTAAGTGCTTTTTGATATAAAATGTGTGTTTTCATTAGAAAATGCACATTTTTTGCAATGTTATTAACTTCAATATTCTTATACTTATACTTCATTTTTTTAACCTTTTTATTTTTCAAATTTATCATAACAAAAAAGATAGAAATATAAATCTCTATCTCACGCTTTACCTTAAGTTAATAACATTGAAGAACTCCTTTATTTTACAAGGAATTCTTTTTCTAACTTAACATAAACACAAAAAAGCAGCCAATGTTTAACCATTTGACTGCATGAAAATCATTGCCAATTTGTGCATATATACATCATTTGGCAACTATCCAATTACTAATTAGCAATTTGGCAATCCAATTCGCCAGTACCCAACTTCCATATTGAACCATAGTTTGTTGCTCCTGATGTTTTAACATTTGTTCTTCTCAAATTTTCTTCAGTAACATAAGCATCAATTCCTCTTCCACCTGAATCAACCATTTTTACTGAATATGTGTAAGTGGTACGCCCATTAGCACCAACATTTTTGCTTATTTGTATAGCACCAGCAAGATCAGAATTTCCCCAAGATGATTTACCACCTTGTTCCATTAAATCCGTAGCTGTTGTTTTGTTTATACCCGAAGTTCCACTACCACTAACATCTGTTGTTGAAAACCGATATACATAATTACCTGTAGCCAATGCAGATATCTGACTAAATGTTGTTGCTGTTGCCGTTGCTTTACACTCAATTTCATCAGCTGCAACTGCATTTTTTACTGCATTTACGTATGCCTTTGCAGTATCCATAAATGTATCCCTTCTTGAATTTTCAATTGTTCTTGATACGGCGGGGATTGCTACCATCATCAAGATACCCATAATTGTAATAACTGCTAATAACTCAATCAATGTAAATCCAGCTTGATTCTTTTTGCTAGATTTTCTTTTTTTTGTTTGATTTGCCATTTTTTTCTCACTCTCTTTCCTATCTTAATTATTACTATTTCAATATATCATATCTAAATTTCCATTTCAATAGCTTTTTTTAATTTTACAAATTATATGTAAATATTACTGATAATATCTTTTTGTTATAGTGCAATCACTTCCGCCAACTGTAATAGCTGTTGGAGCTGAGTCTTTTATTTCCGTTGGATTACTCATGCCAGTCTTTACTTTTGTAGTAACATCATCTTTCTTGTACTCTTCTTTCTTTAAAGCCAATATTCCACTATACTTACTATCTTTTTTTTCTATGATTTGAACATAATATTCATAGTTGTTTCCATTCTTTCTTATAACAACAAATGATTTCTTTGGGTCATACTCTCCACCATATGGTGGATTTTTGAATTCACTGGTGCCTAAGAAGGTCATTGACATAACTATACATTTTCCACTAGCAGGTCTTGTAATTGATGTATCTCCTTTGAATTTATATTCTGCTAATGTAGATAATTTTATTCCATCTTCAACATATGTATTTAATTTTGTCCTTTGAACTATGCTTATAACATTTGGAGCCGCTATAGCTGTCAACAAACCTAATATTACAAGTGCTGCCAACAACTCTACTAAAGTAAATCCTTTCTTACTCATCTTCTTTATCATACTCTCACCTTACTTTCATTTTAATTATAATAAAGCTTTACTTAAATTGAAAGTATTAGTTTAGCATTTGATGTAAATTTTTTATTTCCTCTTTTATATTCTCATTTTGTAAATTTTCATTATATAGATGATCGTATCTAAATAATGAAAAACCTGCATAGTGATTTAAATTCCTAGAAATTATTATTTCCTTTTTTATAATATTTTTATTATGAATCCATTCTTCACTTCCACTTTTTGCATATATATCTATATTTCCTGACTTATATAGTGCTAAGGCTATTATTAGTTTTATATTATCATTTTTGATACTTTTATTCCATTCATGTACAGTTTGATAGAATGGTTGATTTTCGTTTTCAAAGCCATAATATATTTGTGGCATAATAAAATCAACATATTCTGTACTATCTAACCATTTATATATATCTGCATATAAATATGTATAATTATTGTTTATATTACCATCTGGACTTATTCCGAATATAATATTATATTTACTACATAATTCATGTACTCTTTTTACCATTTTATTAATAATCATTAAATGATAATCTTTTAATTCAATATAATCATTTGTTTTTATATATGTATTATATTCTTCTATATCTATATCATCTGCTGGGTAAAAGTAATCATCAAATATAATGCCATCAACTTTATATTTTTTTAATATTTCTTCAATTCCTTCTACTATTAAATCTTCTACTTCTTGTTTACTAGGATTATAATATATACCATCATTTATATAAATATAGTTTGTATTCAAATATTTATATGCTGGATTCTGTGGACAAATTGTATCGATACTTTCTGTAGTTCTTATTCTATAAGGATTTATCCAACCATATACTTTGATATCATTTTGATGGGCTAGTTGTAAAAAGTAATCTAAAACATCAAAATAATCTTCACCTTCAATACCTGTTAATATATTACTGAAGGGAAAAATATCCGATGGGTAAATAGCATCACTATTACTTCTTACTTGAAGTATTATCAAGTTATAATTATTTGTCTTTAAATTTTCTACTATTTTTCTTATATTGTCTTTTGATGCTTCATAATCACTTGTTAAGTATTGTTTTTCTTCTATGTAGCTTACAAATACTCCTCTTAGTTCTTGTTTTTCTTCTTGTTTAAATCCACATAAAGAAAATATTATTAATAATATAAATATTACTATAAGTTTTTTCATTCTACCACCATTAATATGGTAGTATTATCTATTGTCTAAATATGTCATTTTATGTTTTCTCTTTTTATTAAAAATAAATTTTTACTTTTATAGAAAGCATAGAATATATCTTCTGCTTTTAAATTATCTTTATCTAATTCATCTTCTAACCATTTATTAGATTTACCTATCTGTATAAGTGTTTCTTCTTGTACTCTTCCATCGACTATTACTGGTAAGGGGTAAGTTCTTGTAGAATCATCACATTTTTTAAAAATTGAAAGTTCTCCACTTGTTTCAAGAATGGCGTAATCAACTTCTTCTAAAGATTTTATTCCTTGTTCTCTTAATTGAGATAATAAATCTTCTAGATTATATCTTTGCTTTGTCATTTCTTCAAAATTTATTTTACCTTTATTTATTATTACTGAATTTTTACCATCTATTAATTCTCTAGCTTTATGAGATTTTAATTCTAATATACTAGAAATTACTTGCATTGTCACTAAAACAGCAATTGGTACTATTGACATAAATATTGATTTATCATAATTTTCTATAGCAATTGATGCAATTTGCGCAATAAATATAGATACAACTAAATCCATTATAGATAGTTCAGCTACTTCTCTTTTACCCATTATTCTATATAGTACACCTATCAAAATATAAAAGAAAAAGCTTCTTCCAAATATTATCAAGTATTTCATAATATCACCCAGTATTATTATGAGTATAATTATATATTTTAATCATAAAATTAATTAGAGGTGAATCATGAATTCTATTAAAAAGTATTCTATTAGTATCATAGGTATAATAGTATCAATATCACTTGTTGCATTGTTATTAACAGTATTTTATTATTTTGATTTTATTTCTACTAATACTTACAAATATTTAAAATTGATTACTTTATTAATTACATTAGTTATAAATAGTATTTTTCTTGGGAAAAAGTCTCTAAAAAATGGCTATATTGACGGAATAAAACTTGGGTTAATGTTAATTATTTTTTGTACACTCGTTTCTATAGTGAATAAATGTATAAGTATTAAGTTAATTATTTACAGTCTTATTATATTGCTTACTACTACATTTGGAAGCATACTAGGTATAAACTTAAATAAAGACAAAAGAATTTAGTATTCTGAATTGAAAGATAGTATTAAAAGTATTATAATACATGCCTGGTGATTATGAATGCAAAAATATTATCATTTTACTGAGTATAAATATCTAGATAGTATTGGTGAATTAGGACTGATTCCTACGAAAGGTAATAGAAGTAAAAGCTATGGTGAAGATAAAACGGCTGTATTTGTATCAGAAGGAGTATTTCCAACTTACTATATGTATTATATCTTGGAAAACTATTACGATTATTATTCTGGAGAGAACGGCATATCAGCAATGAATACAGCGTATAGATTAATTGCAGACTATAATATTCTTAATCATAAACTTAGTACTTGCGAAGTGGGATCACAAGAATACAATACTATAAGTAAGATTATTGAAAGGCTTCGTGCGAAATATCAAATCGCCTTAATTACCCTGCATAGAGTTGAGGAAATTAATAACTACATATCATTTGATGATTTTTGGGGAGATGGCGTTTATTTAAGTATATCAGACATTCCAAATATTGATTGTTATGAATCGTTAAAACACAATTGCTGGACATATGATACTATCCCACCAGAAAAGATTAATGTATTGTTACTTAGGGATAAAAGTGATGGACAAATAATAGATTCAAAGGAAGTTGTTATTTATTATTTGTTATCAACCTTGTCCCTAGAAGATATGCGAACAGAATATGAAAAAATGTTTGGAGAAATAGTTGATTTTGAGTCGATGATCACAGAGATAAATTTGCTTTCTCAGCTATTAATTGACAATAAAGCTAATTTAGATTCCCTACAGAATAATTATGAGCTTGTAGAGATACCAATTAAAGAGTATTTGAAAATGAAACGCGACAATGACGAAAATGCTCCTACTTTAAAAAAAACTACTAATAACAATTAAATATTTATTTAAATAACTAGTACTTTTTGCTAACTAGTTTTAAATTTGCTTTAATTTGTCTTTTATTTTTATTAAAATATAATTTGTATATTTAATTTAACCTTTATAAAACCTTTTTAATTAAAAATAAAATTAATAACAAAATCAATTTTATTTAGGACTTTATTATCCACTTAATAATTGTATTTATTTAAATTAAATAGTAATTTAAAGAACTTTAAAGATAAGATATAACAAGGCAGTTAAAAAAGGAGTATTCTATGCAAAAATATTATCATTTTACTGAATATAAATTTCTTGATAGTATAGGTGAATTAGGCTTGATTCCTATGAAAGGTAATAGAAGCAAAAGCTGTGACGAATATAAAACCGCAGTATTTGTATCAGAGGGTATATTTCCAACATGTTATATGTATTATACCATGCGTGGTTATTACGATTATTACTCTGGAGAGAATGGAAAATCAATGCTACTGACAGCATATAATTTAATCACACACTATAATAATCTTAAAGATAGGCTTAAATATTATGCAGTTTGCTCAAAAGAATATAAAGCCATAAGAAATGAACTTAAAGCCCTTAATGATGAGTATCAGCAAGCTTTAAATACAATACATAGAGTTGAACAAGTTAACCCTTATGTATCTTTTGATGATTATTCGGGAGATGGGGTTTATTTAAGTATATCAGATATTCCAAATGTTAATTGTTATCTATCGTTAAAACACAACTGTTGGACGCATGATACTATCCCACCAAAAAAGATTAATGTACTTTTACTTAGAAGTAAAAGTAACGGAAAAACAATAGATTCTAAAAAATATGTAATTTATTATTTTTTATCAACACTATCTCTAGAAGATATTCAGTCCCAATATGATAAGATGTTTAAACATTTAATGAATCCACATACAGCAATCAATGATATGAATTTCTTTAAGAATCTACTAATTTCTAATAAAGATAGACTAGAACAGATAAAAAATAATTATGAATTAGTAGAGATGCCAATTAAAGAGTATTTAAAAATGAAGTACGGCAGTGACGAAAAGGATCCTACTTTAAAAAAGACTACTAATAACAATTAAATATTTATTCAAATAACTAGTTACTTTTTGCTAACTAGTTTTAAAGTCAAAAAACAGCCAATGTTTAACACATTGACTGTAATCAGAATTATCGCTTATTTATGCTTCTACATAATATTTAACAATTATCCAAAAATCCTAGCCCCTCAAAATGTACAAAAGTGGTGCTTATGCATCACTTTAAAATAACTATTTTGCTCATTTTTTGTTATCACGTTATTGGCTCCAACACGTGGCACCAATTAGTACATAGCCTCCTATATCATATAAATAGTAGCAACCTGCATTACATGTTTTTAGAGTTGTATATGTATATGTTTTATTCTTGGTCCAAGACAAAATACCGGACCTCGTCTTACAATTATTATCACTGTACTTTACCCAAGAGATACATTTATCACTACCAGTAACTTTATATGTTATTTTATTTGGCGTAGCCCCAGCCTTTAAAACTGTATCTTGAGTTATAGTTACCTGTGTGCTTTTTAAACTGCTATCTACAGGAGAATCTCCAGAAATAACAGTCCAATTGTCCCATCGATATCCACAATTTACGTTAGCACTTATATCCACTGTCGTTCCACCAAAATAATTTCCTGCATTTTCTACGCTATCTATTCCGTTAACTTTATTTAACTGTAGGCTATAAACCGTTATTGACGCGCTTCCCACACTTGAATACTTATTATAAACGTTATGATTTGTAACAGCTCTTACATAAGCAGTACGTACTCCTGCCGAAGATTGATCTATTTTATTTTCTCCACTTGTTGCTGCTTCCCATGTAGTATTATCAAAGCTTATCTCATAACTAGTGGCCCCTATGACATCATCCCATGTTATTGTACCATCAGTATTATCTATTGTCACATTAGGCGCTTCCATATTCATTTTGGCCACCGTCAATGTAATTGTGGCATCTTTTGTCTTTTCAGAGCCGTTATCAGTTACTGTCACCACATATGCATATGTTCCAGGAGGCGTATTTGATAATAAGGTTAGTGTGGTACCATCAATGTTTATATAATCCGTGCTCTCATTGTCAGAAGTGTTTTTTTCTGATTTTTCTTTGTATAAATAAGATCCTGTTCCGTTGCTTGCACCAACAATGGACAAAGATTGTGATTCATTACTATATGAGGTACTCAATTCCTGATTATCAAATACCAAATCGTTTGCTGCCCATTTGGCATATAGGTTTACTGTTCCAGTTGTAGCTAAGTTATTAACATCAGCTTCATCTGTATATTCAACATCTCCGTCAGCGGTAGTTGACCATCCTGCAAAGGTATAACCTTCTTTTGTATAAACATTTTTACTCAACTTTTTAGATACATCATAGGTATGCGAACTATTATCCATTGTTCCAGTTCCACCATTTGCATTATACTTAACTGAATATGTATTAGCAGAATAATTTGCAATATATTTTCTATTTCCAATTGTTCCCTTTGCAATAGTCACATCCTGTGGTACATCACCATTACTTCCTGTCCAACCTGCAAATGTATAACCATTTTTTGCTGGGTTATTTAATACAACTTTATCTTCTATAGTATAAGTTGAAGGATTGCCACTAACAACGCCATCATTTAGTTCGTAAGTTATATTATAAGAAATAGGTACAAAATGTGCTTCAAAATTTCTGTCATCCTTTGAACCTTTAGGTATAATAACTTCCATAGTAGTAGCAGATAAATCAGTACCAGTCCATCCAACAAATTCATAGCCAACTTTACTTGGATTATTTAATACAACTTTATCTTCTATCGTATATGTAGAAACATTTTCTGCTGAACCACCTTTTAGGTCATAAGTTATATTGTAATTTTTAATAGTAAAAACCGCTTCAAAATTCAAATCATTTCTAGTACCTTTAGATACTTTAACAGAAGTTTGTGGAGTTGTACCATTTGAACCAATCCATCCTGTAAAATTATATCCATCTTTTGTTGGATTATTTAAAGTAAATGTTTCTGTATTCTTTGTAAAAGATGTTGGATTAGCGGTAGCTAAAGTGCCCCCGTTTAATGAGTAAGTTATCGCATAAACATTAGGATCTACACTTTGCCATACTGCTGTATATGTCTTATTTCCAGTTGTTCCTTGATTAATAGAAATATTATTTGAAGTTGTATCTTCTTCTTTCCATCCAATAAATTTCTCAGTTATATCTCCATCAG
>CADCQR010000120.1 GCA_902803685.1 uncultured Erysipelotrichaceae bacterium | reverse complement strand
GAAGAAACATCCTTTTGTGTTGCTTTACAATCTAAAATTCTTCTCATATTCAAAGTGACTGTGTGCGTTGAATTATTGTCTGTTACATATATGGCCACATAAGTAGACTGATCTCTTTGTGTTGGAACTTTTCCACTGTATTGCCATGAAAGCATAGTGGGAAATCGCTCATATAGTTCTCGTTCAATAACAAGGTCAAAATAGAGGTTTCTGACCTCTAAAAAAGTCATTTCACGAGCTTTCTGTGAAACTGTAACATTTTCGCAAGCAACATTTTTTCGACCAAATAATCTCATTTTTCTTGTCCTCCTATCTACCAAATCCTTGTGTGCTAATTGGTTTTGAACGTTTCGCATCGAACATGTCATCATGACAAAAATACATATTTGTCACCTTTAAGCATGGGATTATGTCCCCACTTTTGCTTATTTTTTGAACATATTCTCCACTAACCAAGTAATAGGAGCCAATTTTAATTTGTGTGGCTTTGAGAAATGTATCATGGTTGCTATTATCATCAAAAACCGAACAATCTAATATCACATTGTTTTTTGAGCTTTTGATTGTAAAACCAACAAATCCTACACCTTCCTTTGTCTTTCCAATGTTGAATGAAATTATTTTTGCCTCAGCACAATTCATTGTGAACGGTACTCCCTCATTCATCCTTTTCACCTCCTAAAATAAATTAAGCCACTTTGATTGCTCAAAATGGCTTTTTTGAAAGACATAGCTAAAACAAAAAAGACCCCCGCTGGGTATAGCATTAGCTATGCCTAACGAGAGTCCTTATTTCAACTATTTGATGATTTGATTATATATTTTGCCATCAAGAAAAGCAATATGATAATTGAAATAAATTGTAATAACGTGATATAATCAATATATGGATATTTATTTTTCTACAACAAAAGAAGAAACAAGGCGATTATTAGAAGATTATAAGTATAGTTTATCTAATGAACTATCGGCAGTTGAAAGGTTGACTACAGAAGATTTTACAGCCGAAGATGTATTAAAGCTTGAAAATACTTTAACTAGTAAAGCATGGTTGGCTAACTATAATATTATGCAGTCTATAAATGTTGACGAATCTTTTTTTTATGGTTATCCAGAAGAATTGATTGATTTTAACCTGATAGCGGAAGGAAATACTTATCATATAATTTTTAATAAGTTAATTCCTAAAAATCCTGCTATCTACGATAAATTATCTATCTGGATTTCAAATAAAAATAGAATTGTTAGCGCATATCGTAAAGCATTATTAAAGGCTACAAAAGAAATTACAATAAAACCTTTTACTGATAAAGTTATGGTTTTGTTTGTTCATCATTATTTATCAAGCAAGCAACTTCCCGATCTTGATAATTTTTCAACTAAGATTTTTATAGATACAGTTTTAACCGGAGGCGGTTTTGTTATTGATGATGCTGCTGATTGTATTAATCAACTTTCGATTGTTTACTCAGATGATATTGAAAACTTTACCGAAGTGTTTATTGGTCCTTCTTTTGATGTATTAAGAATTATAGAAAGATTTATTTAATTATGACAACGAAAAAAGAGGTTATAGAAGAATTATCGAAACGAACAAATTTTTCAAAAAAGGATATTAAAATTCTTTTTGATGAATTCACCAATATTGCTAAAGAAGTATTAAAAAATCAAGATGATTTATATTTGGCTGGTATTGGAACATTTTCAACTGAAGTAAAAACCAGGGTTTATAAAAAGAAAGATACAAATATTGAAGCTGAAATTATATATCCTGTGTTTAATACAGAGAATGGTAATATCCGGTTTAGAGAAGTATTTGGTATGGTGAATGCCATTAACTAGAAATCATTTGAAAGCGGAATAAGATACTTACGTTAAATTTAGCAAGTATTTGTTCCGCTTTTTTAGTTATTTGTAGGGAATTAAATATTAGTTGACTTGTTCTAAAGCTCCATAAACTCTCTCTATTACATTTGAAATATCAGCATATACTTGATTCTGCTCAAACCCTGATATATCGAATGGGTCTAGTGTATATGCTTCGCTAATTTCATATAATTCGGAATATAGAATCCTTAATGCACGTTCTTGCTTTTCAGTCATATAAGTTCTGGAACAGTAATACGCATATACTTCATCTCCCAGCTCTTGAATACGATTTATAGAATAATTGCCTTTAAATTGTTCATGCTGTTTTTTGATTTTTGAAATAAAATAATCTGTAGTTATCATTTAACAACCTCCTAAAAATATTTAGTTTATTAAATAATGGAATTAATAAAAAATTTAGGCATAAAATGAAGGGGAATAAAACAAATAAATATGGAAACAAGGGGTATTAGTTTTTAGAGTTGAAAAAACCGGGACGACCAGATTCTGTTTTTCAGGTATAATTTTTTTGTAGAAGACTGTTGGTGGGAATAGTCTCTTTAAAGTGATAAAATCACAATATGGGAATGAGTTCATTTGAAGAATTAAAAAAAATAAGAAAAGAAACTGTATATAGAAGAGGATATTTCTTTTATAAGAATGCTATTTTTGAAGTCCTAGTAGAGACGAGAGAGGACAATACAGCACATAAAATAG
>CADCQR010000119.1 GCA_902803685.1 uncultured Erysipelotrichaceae bacterium | reverse complement strand
TTTTTCTTGCTTCAGCTATAACACTATTTATATCATATATTCTATTTTCCTTTTGGCAATAAATGTTTTTAAACTCATCAAGCTCTCTTTTGATTTTCGGTCCTGGAATTAAATTAGAATAGGCACGCATCTTTTGATAATTTTCCCTAGTCTTATTTGTTTTTTCTTCTTCACTTAACTCGTATGATTTAGCGTTGGTTATATCTTTGAAATTTGTATACCTGCTATTTTGACCTATGTTTTGATATAAGTCAGTATTCTTCATTTCCCTACTTATTTTGTCTTCCGAATCCTCATTAATGTAGCGATCCATCCGTCTCACACCAACCACCGTCCTATTTTAATTTTAGCATACATATTATTAAAACAAAAGGAGTAAATAATGCTTTACGTAAAGAGTTAATTTGTATATAATTGTTTTGAAAGGAAGGTTATCATGAAAGTTAATGTAAAGCAAGATAGTTGTATAGGTTGTGGTGCTTGTGCTGCAATTTGCGACAAGGTTTTTGAGATAAATGATGAAGGTGTATCTCAATGTAAGCAAAAAGATGTATCTGAAGAGAATGCCCAAGAAGTAAGAGATGCAGCTGATGCATGCCCAACTAGTGCTATAGAAGTAGAAGAGTAATGAAATATGTTATATAACACATTTTACATAATTGTAATGCTGTAGGAAGACTGGATATATGTCTTCTTTTTTTCTAAATATAAAATAAAACAACTCATATATGAGCCGCTTTTGTATGGTATATACTTAAATACATTTTTATTTTTTCAAGCTATATATAATTGCCACTTCTTTTGGTGTTATTTTTCTGTATTCTCCGGATTTTAATCCAATAAGATTAAATATGCCTATTCTTTCTCTTTTGAGTTTATCAACTAATAGACCAACTGATTCAAACATCCTTTTTACTTGATGATTTTTCCCCTCATGTATCGTAATTTCAACCATTGAATAATTTTTCTCAATATTTGTCTTTTTTAACTTAACACGAACTGGTTTTACAATGGTGCCATCTAATTCTATTCCCTGCTTTAATTTGTTAATTTGTTCACCATTTATTATACCATTTAGTTTAGCAATATAAACTTTAGCAACACCACTTTTTGGATGAGTGATAATATTAGCAAAATCTCCATCATTAGTTAATATAATAGCCCCAGTTGTATCATAATCAAGTCTGCCAACCGGATATATTCGCGCATTAGTATCAATATAATTTACTACAGTTTTCCTCCCCTTATCATCACTCGTTGTGGTTATAACACCTCTAGGTTTATTTAGTAAATAATATTCCTTTTCCTCTTTTGCTATTGGATTATTATTTACTAATATTTCGTCTGAAGGAGAAACTTTTAGTCCAAGCTGATCAACAACAATACCATTTACTTTTACCTTTCCCTGTAAAATTAATTCTTCGGCTTTTCTTCTGGAAGCGATTCCAGCTTGAGCTATGATTTTTTGCAATCTTTCCATAAAACTATCACCCTTTTCTTTACTTCACATATCATAACATAATATTTATCTTTTAACAATTTATTTTTAATTTCACAATAATATATTTATTTTCATAAAATACAATAAAAGGAGATGAGTTAATGTATCCTTATAGTGATATAAGAAATAATTCTGTTGTTAGAAATGCAAACGGAATGTTTGAACAAGGTAACGGCGAAAGATTTTTTTGGGCACCTTTTCTTGTGGGAGGACTTGCTGGTACTGCTTTAGGTTATGGTATTGCTAACAACAACGAATTAAATAACCAAGGTATGTACTACCAGCCAATTTACTATCCATACCCAAATCCTACCTATGTTTATCCTAGCCAGAATACCTATTATTTTTAAAGAATGACTGTTAAATGTTTTTATTAAAAAAAATAATGTATATCATTATTTTTTTATCTCGTCTATATATTTTTTTAATTGTTTAGAATCTGGGCCTAATATTATTTTTAATTGATTATCTATTTCAACAACACCTTTTGCCCCTAATTTTTGGATTCCCTCTTTGTTTGCCTTAGATATGTCTTTCAATTCTACTTTAAATCTGGACATATTAGTTTCGGTCGATATTATATTATCTTTTCCGCCCAATAATTCTACCAATTTATTGAAATCTAATTCAGCATCCTTCTTCGTAGCTTTAAGTACTGCTAGTAAGATAACAATAAGTAATATAGCAACAATACAATATTTTAACATTTTAATCACCTTTGTTAATTATATACTAATATGGGAAAAAATGCTATACATTTAAGTTTTGGTCAGTTAGTTTTATATAGAAGCACATTTTGTTATTCATTACCAAAATTTTCAATAAGCGATTCATAATCATCTGAATAGGTACTGCTGTTTTCTTCTATTTCATCGTCTTCTTGCCACTCGTCATCATCATCTTTGTTTGTATCTCCATAATTAAAAAACTTATTAATCTGTTCTTTATTCTTTTTCTCGTTGTTTAAAATCTGGGGATTATTATTTAAATATGTTCCTGTACCTATTCCTACTACACCAGCTGCTGCTACACCCGCTATTGGTGGAATAAACTTGTTTGCAGCATTTGCGGTTTGCATTTTAGGATTTGTTGAATCTGTCAAATTAATACTTTTTATTTTTGTCATCTTTCTTATCTTTTCTATAGATGACTTTAATTGTGCATTATTTAAAGTTTTGTTAATTATTTCTTTGCTACCCTTGCTGATTAAACCATTACTATTGCCTTTAGTATCATTTTTGTTGTTGGCATGTCCTATTGAGGTAGTGGCATTTTGTATAGTTTTTTTGATTGTAGAAACAATACCATTGGAACCGCCATTTGCAGGAGTAACTGTATCATTTATACCAGTAACGGCAGTATCCTTTTTATCTTGATAGTTGCTTACAAGCACGCCTTCTTTTATATCTTTTTTATCATTAGCCATATCTACAGTTTTTTGGCTATCAGCATTATTATCAAGAGAACTTGCATTTTCATTACTTTTTAAAACATTATTATCTATACTTTCCGTACCTTTAATTTCTGCTACATTATCTGTCTTGACCTTTTCAGGCGCTGATTGTAATACATTTGAAGTACGTGGGAGACTTACCACTGTCGGTTTATACGATGAACTTCCTCCGCTTGATGTAGAAGTTTTGCTTACAGATTTTAATTTTGTAGAACTTTCGCTACTAAATTTACCGTTACGATTATCATTATTTTCAGTAGGTATTGGATTTTGTATGGCTCTACTAAACAATTGACTCTTAGAAAATTTGTTAAAGAAATCTACGTCTATATTAGTTTCATTTAAATACTGATCTACAATCTCTTTTTCAAATTGAAGTTTATTATGTAACTCTTTAATTAGGTCACTAATATTCTCTATCTCTTTATTAATATCTTGTTGTTTAGTTTGATTCTTAGATAGTTGCAAATGTCTTTGTTTAGTGAACACATCGGTTCCCGGTAAAGCGTATATGTTCTCAAATGAATTATCTAAAGAGTCTTTTAATTTTTCTAATTCTGATGTTATATTTAAAGGAGTAATAAATAAGTCCATTGCAGTCTGGTACTTTGTTTCATCATATTTAATCTCACTGTTTTTATGATTATTCCTAAATTTTGAATACATATCGGAATTCTGTCCATCATTTTGTGATGTAGTATTATTTATTAATCCTGGATCATTGGATACATTATCTGACATACTGTCCTTACCCTCCTATTACTATATCTCTGCATATTTGCTTTATTTTTAATTGTCTCCTGAGTTTTTTTGTATACATACTATTGTATTATAATAAACTTCACGCTCAATTTTTTCTAAATCATGTCCTTGAGATCTCAGTTCACTATCAAAGTAGTTAGACATATTACCCCTGGATTTCTTAATTTTCTCTATAACCTCTTCAACATCTGGTTGCATTGTTTGCCCACACACAGATAGTGTATCAGCATTACAAGAATCTGCTATTTTTTCTAACTGTTGAATTACGTAATTCAATTTATCATTTACATCCGTCATGGCCTGATCACAATAGCCATCAAATTTATGTTTATCTAAACTTACTAGCCGTACTAATCGACCATTACTTTCCGGATTTGTTCCCCCGTGATTTAGAACTGTATTAAAAGCATCAAGAATATCCTGACTATTATGGCCACGTTGATAATCAAGAATTTCCGCCTCACCCGCATTTTTCATATTATACAAAATTAAATACTATATAAAATATTTAACCCTTTCCTTTATTATTTCATCTTTTTTGTTTTGTGCCAAAAGAAGACTATGAATAGTCTTCTGGATTTGCATTTTCAAACTTATCTTTGTATATTTTATATCCACCATTAAGTATTCTGGAGAATTCTTTTTGACTATCAGTTTCATATCCCATATGTAGTATTTTATCTATTTGATCATGATTAAAAGCATTTATCGCATTACTATCCAATATTCCTTCAGGATATGGGCAGCCACCGTATTCATACATTTTTTGCTCAGCTTTTACTTCCTCACCATTCTTAAATTCTGTACCAGTAGGGAATACACAATAGCTTGTAATCATTAATTCCTTTTTAGCACCCTTTAATAAAACAACTGTTCCTATAGGTAAAAATCTCTCTTTCATACTATTCCTCCCATTACATTTCTTCTAACCCTGTTGACTCATACTTTTGAATTATGGAATCTGCACTATAAGAATAATCATCTTCTAAATCTTCACTTTGATCATTACCATAGTCTAGACTGATATCATCATCATTGCCATTCCATTCTTCTGCATAAATACCATCATTTTCTGTACCGTCATCAAAGGCTTCTTCATCGCTATCATTGCTTTTTTCTTTTATATGTTCCATGTATGCCTTAGCACCAATTCCTGCTGCTGCTGCAGCACTGAATGCTGCAGTAGTAGGAATAACTACATTGTTTTTTGCAGTTGATTCTATTGGATCAGATGGTGTTGGAATTTTTATTGTGCTATTTTTATATGACCGTGTATTAGTAATAGCTGATGTTAAAGCTCCATTACTATAATTTGAGTCATCTGAACCAGCTATAACTGAACTATCAGGAGTATTTTTTGTGGATGTAGCCTGCGTTGCTGCAGTATCACCATTATTTGTTATGCTTACACTAGAATCATTACTTTTCGTACTGCTTTCATTGTATGAGTAACCGTCGTTTGAATATCCACCACCTGAGTGGTTCGTTCCACTACTTGATATAGAAGTGGTACTTTTTGATGGAGTTACAGTTGTAGTTGCAGTCGGATTTCCACCAGTTGTTGTAGTATCAGTAACAGGTGTAGTAATTTTAGCTGTATCAGTATTAGTTGGTGCTTGAGTAGTGCTACCACCTGTGTCACTATTGGTAGAAGATGGAGTGGTATCAACTGGATTAACTTTGGTTGGAGTATTGCTACTTATAATACCAGTATCGTCTGAGTCACTTGGGGATATATATGGTGGTTTAGGTTTTATTACATCAGAATTTGCTCTTCCACGTACAGTAGAACTTTTTCCTCCATTCCCTAAGTTATTAGTAGCTTGCTTGGTATCATTAGTCTTTTCTTTATTATCAGGTACTAGGCTATTGTCACTTGGATTTGTCGAAACATTATCCTGTATATATGTGTTTTCATCCTCGCTGCCACTCCTATCTTCAACTGTGCTTATATCACCGTCTTCGCCAAATATTTTAGCTGTTGCTTCGCTTCTTTGACTTATTTCCATGGCTTCTTTGGCACTATCGATAATTGCACCTTTTTTCAATTCATTATGAATTGATGGTGCGGTTACAAGTCCTGCTGTTAGGACTTGAGCAGCTACCGGATGACTGGCTATTGTAGTGATAGCTCCTGAGCCAAGCTTACTGACCCCTACACCGAGCTTAGTGGCCCCTGCACCAAGCTTACTGACCCCTGTACCAAGTTTAATGGCCCCTTTCTGCACTGCTTTTCCAACAATAGGGGTTTTAGTAACTAAGTTCCCAACCTTAGTTCCCACTGTTTTAACAGCACTTCCAACCTTAGTTCCCGCTGTTTTAACAGCACTTCCAGCCTTGATAACTCCCTTACCTATTGCCGTATTTTTAAGCTTATCTACTCCTGCCTCTGCACCTCTCTTAATTGCATTAGTAGCATTATTATCATATACAGTTTGTGTACCTGTTTTATTTGCTTGAAGCTTGTCACCAATTCTTCCTGCAACATATGCAGTACCACCCTGGATGGCAGCCTGTTTAACACCGCTCAAAAATGCCCGATTAAATGATTTACCTTCTTGTAGTCCTCTTTCTGTTCCTGCTCCTAAACCACCTGCTGCTGCAACAAGTGTATTTGCAGCAGTCGATGACAGACCTGTTGCTCCTCCTGTAGCTGCCGCTAGTGCAATATATCCTGCGGCTACACCAACACCCTTAAACAACCGAGCAGCTGTACTTTCGGGTGACATTGCACTATATGTTCCAATCCACGTATCAGAACCACTTATATATTTATCATAAAATTCACCGATATGATCTTTTTTTACAAATTCACCACAGCTATCTCTAAAATCTTTGGCTCCAAATATTCCGGCTGTAAAGCCTACCAAGCTAACACCTGCATCAACTATATTCTCTCCAACTGTAAGAATGCCTTCAGTAAGCTTTGAAATTACCATTAATCTTGTTCCAAAAACTTTTTTATACCATGGTGCATCCCTATATTTTTCTATTTCAGCTGCCTTTGACTTGATTTCCTCATATAAACGGTCTATATATTCTATGCAGTCATCTGGCAAATTTGTTATTTTTGACTGATTAGATGCATCAATGTCAAGCCACTCGATATTAGCAGCTTGCATCAAATGATTATAAGCGTCGTTTAATGCTGCTTGTGTGGTTGCCAATTTTCCTTTAGCACCATCTAATGCGGCTAAAGCGCTCTTGATTTTATCATCATCGTATTTTAAGCTTCCAAACTTACCTGAATATTGTCCCATAAAATCCTCCACAAAATTTATTATAGCTGTGATTGATATAATATATCATCATATTATTTTTGGCTTTTTTTTGCCTCTGCTAGTTCTGCTCTATATTCTCTTAATAATTCACATTGTCTATTATATACATTATTTGTACTACTCAATACGGAATTAATAAAGGCATTAATATTGTCATATACATTTTTAAGCGTATCTTTTACGGCATCAAAGTTGTCTTCCATAGTCTTGCCCTCAACACTCATAGCGTCAGCGCCTGCATAACCTTTGCCATCTGCAACTTTTTTTGAGGCTGATATAAAATCTTCTGCTGCTTTTGACATTTCGTTGCAAGCTGCTTGGACTGCTTGTTTATCTATAATTTGAGATTCACTTGTAATTGTCTCCATAAAATCACCTTTTCTTTTTTATATCAATGTATAGTAAATAGGGAAATTTTTTCCCTATTTACTATACATTGCATTACGCAATGTGTTTTTTATTGTCCGCTGTATTTTAAAGCTTGTTCAACAGCCATTCTTAAGTTAGTAGCACTTTGTTTCATATCTTCCATAGCTTGTGGAACATCACTACTATAATATGTTTCCCAATTATTTCTTACTTCATCAGACCATGTAGTTTCAATACCGTCTGGAATATTTCTTTTAATAGCAGCATCTAATACTTCCATGCTTCTTTCAATACTACTTACAATGCTGTCGATTTGTGCTGCATCTTCAGTTGCTGCACCTGGAGTTATTGTAATATTCATACTTTAATCAACACCTTTCTTAATATTATTAATCCTATCTCATTCCACTTGCCAAATCGCTGATCATTTGTGTGAATGATTGTTTTTGTATACCCATATACTCTTCTGCTTCATCAATAGTCTGAGCCAACTTATTAAAAGTATCTTCTTTTGCCTCAAACTTTTGTCTTAAGTCTTGAGCTGGATCTCCTTGAATGTCTCCACTTGTAATTTCTGCAATTAAGCTTTTCAATCTTGCGAAATCTCTTTTATATTCTTCTCCTGCTGTTTCTAGTGCATTTTTTAAATCGCTTAATGCGCTTTCATCTACATGAATAGCCATGCTTTCACCTCCTATTATTATTAAGAATAATGTGTTCTCAGTACCGAACCCTTATCCTTATAAATCAATTGTATATTTTTTTTTTTAATATTGCAAGTATTTTTACGCTTTAATTTTATTGCAAATTGTCATTTTATATTTTTCTTTTAGCATATTATTATATAGGTATTTATAGATACAAAATTGTTTTTATTGAATATTTTACTATGAAAGGAGTTTTATTATGTGTGGAGAAACTGGGAATAATAATTCCTGTATTGCTGAAATATTAAGAAAAATATTATTATTACAAAGAAACGAAAACGATACAGATTGCCCCAACGGATGTGATAAGCCATATTTGGGGCCTACTCCTCAAAACATCTGTTACAATACCAGACCAATCCAATTGTATAATTGTTGCACAGGAAAACCTTGGTCTTTTGATGTAGCTTTGGAAAATAATGTTTCTTGTATTTCAGATGTATTTAGAGTTGAATCTCTAGACAATAATTGCTGTACTTGCAGAATGTTACATTATGATACCGAAAAAAATGCACTTCTAAATACAGGTAATTTCTGTACTATCGATTTACGTTGTTGTGGCGCTATAAGATGTTTACCAGACACTTCAATAGACTTATGTAATAACTAGAAATTATAGTTATATAAGTAATTATGGGAATGAAAAATCTAATTTTTTATTTCCTTTTTGTTACCTATTTTTTTATTATTCCAATAAGTAAACAGTAGTTATTACCTAAAAAAACACATTTTTAGAAAATGTGTCAAAAATAATCTTATATTTGTTTTATTATAATTTTCTTGATATCGTCAATTTTTATTAAAGTATTATCTTCTGTTATAATTTTTTTGCTATCTTTATAAATTAGCGTTGTATCAAATGTTTTATTTTCTGTTTCTATAATGACTCTAGTATTGTATTCGCCTAGTCCTGCATACACATCATTTAATATACCTGTTATATCTTCTTCTGAATATTTATTAGACTCTTCTACTATACACATTTCCTTATTAGTATTTATTTTTTTAATAATTGATCTTTGAGATATATTTGGCAATTTTTTCATATCAATGCTCCTCTATACATTTTATGATTTAGAGCAATAAATATTAATAAATTTTGATATAATAAATATTGGAGGTTAATAATGAAGAAATTGAATTTTAAAATAGTCATCCCCATATTCTTGCTATATGTAATTAGCATCATTTCTATTTATAGTGCATCAATTTATACATCAGCAGCTATGGGAAATCTAGTTTTAAAACAAACATTATGGTATTTAGTTGGCATTATTTTAATATTTTTTATTCTCAAATTAAAAAATGATGTCATATTTCAACACACTTTTATTTTCTATGTTATAGGTAATATATTATTATTAGGATTATTACTATTCGGCTCACCAATTAATAACAGTAAATGTTGGATTGTAATTCCTGGTATTGGTTCGATTCAACCTAGTGAATTTATGAAAATAATAATTATGTTAGTTCTTGCCTCAATGATTCATGATTTTAGAAGTGATTATAAAAATCCTAATATTAAAGAAGAACTAATTTTTATTATGAAAACATTTGTAATTGTATTAATACCTTCTATTTTAACATTTCTGGAGCCTGATACTGGATGCGTTCTTATGTACTTAATAATATATGTATCAATGATGTTTGCTTCTGGGATTAGAATTAGGTGGTTTCTTTGGGCATTTGCAATTGGATTAATAATTTTAGCAAGTATATTGTGGATATATTTTTACAAAGAAAACATTTTCATAAGTATATTTGGAAGCTCCATTTACTATCGTCTGGAAAGAATTTTTAATTGGAGAAGTGGATCGGGTTTACAACTTGAAAATGCCTTAGCCGCAATTGGCTCTGCTGGATTTTTTGGTCATGGTTTTAATAAAACGCCTATATATTTTCCGGAAGCAGCAACAGACTTTATATTTGCCGTGTTTGCATCGAATTTTGGTTTTTTAGGAGTCATAGTCCTGTTAGCTATAATCGCATATTTAGATATTAATATTATATTAGTAGCCAAAAGAAAAACAACTGATACAAATCAGTATATGATTGCTGGAATCATAGGAATGCTATTATTTCAACAGATTCAAAACATTGGAATGACAGTTGGACTACTACCTATTACGGGCATAACCTTACCGTTTGTTTCCTATGGTGGCTCTAGTCTACTTTCATATATGTTAATCATAGGGCTAGTATTAAATATTTCAAATGAAAAAACTAAAACATATAAATATAAGTAGGCAATCAGAGCCTACTTTTATTTTATACAATAGTCAATATCTAATAGATTTTTTTCTTACAGTTATAGCAATAATACCCATAAAATTTTTGATTACAGTTTTTACATACTTTTTCTACATGAAATAGTTGAATATTATAATCTTTTATTAACATAGCTTGTTTAAAAACTATGTAAAAAGTCAATATTGTATACACAATAAATATAACATAATATATATTATTATCTACCATAAGGCAAAAATCAAAAATACCATGTAAAACTGTGGGAACAAAAATTGCCTTGCAAATATTGATTTTAGCTTCCTTCTCGTTATGCTTTAATTTATATAGTTTTGCTAAGCATAAAAAGTAAGCTGAGTTAATGGCAAAAGCAACATGTCCTGGCACAGAAAACAAGCATCTTTTTATTACAACTGCCATACTATTAAAATCTAAAGCATAAATAATATTTTCAAAGGCTGCGAATCCTAATGCTACAAAAATCGCATAAATTAAAATATCGTACGTTTCATCAAGTGCCCTATTGTTATATCCTACAAAATACATTATAGCAAACTTAGCAGTTTCTTCAATTAAAGCAACCTCAATTAATGCCTTAAAAAGCACCTGAAAGATTGACATTTTATTAGTATCCATAGTAAGCCATGGCATCATACTTTCCATTACATAGCTAACAGTAATTACGAATAATGAAGAAACAATTCCAAAGCAAAACAATGATATCAAAACTGTTAAAGGTTCTTTATTTTTATCTCTTATACAAAAATAAGTGCTTAGTAAAACAACAGGAATAATTGCTAGTAATATCAAAATAATAGAATGTAACATAAACTTTCCTTCCTATTTTTATTAAATATATTGTGTATTTTAATTATAGCATTTATTTTTTACTTAAAATATATTTTTTGTATAATTCAATAAAAACCAATTATTTATAACATCTTTAATATTTATTTTAAATTATTGATTATCAATACTGGGTATGCTAATATTGATAATAATAGGTGTTAGTAGTATGGACATTTTCAAAATAGACCAAAAGGAATATAAAAATTTGGTAAAAGAATATAGAAATACTTATATTGGTGGCAAACTCCATTTAATATTCGATGTGTTTTCAGCACTTGCATTTATTAATATGATTTCATGTGAAGTTACCGATATGTTTTTTGATGAATCAAAGAGTATAATTACCGATGATCTTGTATTATTTGGCTTCTTCCTAGCTTGTACTTTAATTTCTTATTTTGTATATTTTAAGTATTTTACAAAATATATAGAATCAAAAAATATTTAATAACTGTGTAAATAATAATGCTGTTAGTATATATAAACATTTAATAAGCACTTCTGAAAGGAAGTGTTTTATCATGACTTCAAAAATAGAAAAAGTAAGTAACTTACTGAAGTATAAATCTAAAAAATAATTTGATAATATACAAATGGAAATTTTCGTTTTTATATAAGACTCTTATCCTTTGAAGTTGGCAATTAATATCACAATATATTGAGTTATTTTTTTTCACAAAAAAAGAAGTAATATTAATACTTCTCACTTAAGAATTTTTAATTTGATTCATAACTTCGTCAGCAAAATTTTCTTCTTTCTTTTCAATACCTTCGCCAACAGCATATCTTGTCATAGAAACAATTTCTCCACCGTTGTTTTTTACATAATCTTTTACAGATAGTGATGAATCTTTAATAAAAGCTTGTTCTTCTAAGCAAACCTCTTTATAAAATTTATTAAGTCTTCCAGTAACCATCTTTTCTGCAATATCAGCAGGTTTACCCTCAGCCATAACTTGTTCTTTGATAATTTGAGATTCATGTTCTACAGCAGTTGCAGGTACACCAGCTCTATTTAAAGCAATTGGACTCATAGCAGCTGTTTGCATAGCTACGTCTTTTGCTACATCTTCACTTGCTCCCTTTATAACAATGATTGAGCAAATTCTTCCGCCCATATGCTTATATGTACCAAAAACTTCATCATCATTCTTTTCTATTTTAGCAAATCTTCTGAAAGAAATCTTTTCACCTATTTTAGCTACTAGTGAAACTAGCTTATCGTTGATAGTTTCATCACCATCTTTAATTTGCAAAGCCTCTTCTATGGTATTTACATCACTAGTGATAATTTTATCTACTAAGTAATCAACAAATGATGTAAATTCACTATTTTTGGCTACGAAATCAGTTTCTGAATTAACTTCAACTATTACAGCTTTATTTCCATCAACCTTAATTTGGCATATACCATCAGCAGCAATTCTAGACTCTTTTTTTGCAGCACTTGCTATACCTTTTTTTCTTAACCAATCTATTGATTTATCAATATCACCACTATTTTCTTCTAGAGCTTGTTTACAATTCATCATACCAGCTCCAGTTAACTCTCTTAATTTTTTTACATCTGAAATTGTGTACATTTTAAATCCTCCTAAATTTCTAACAACAATATTATATCTTAATTTAAAATAAATCTAAAGATAAAATTAACAAAAAGAGAATGGTATCCCATCCTCCTCCTTTTAAAATAATATTATTTCATTAAAGCTTCAATAATATCAGACTTTTTCATACCGGTAGTAGAAATGTCTTTAGCAGCAGCTATTTCTTTTAATTCGGCAACTGTTTTCTTTGTATAATCAATTGCTTCTTCCTCAAGTGCAGTAGCAACTTCTTCTTCAGTTACCTCAGCTTTTTCTTCTTTTTTAACTACCTTTTTATCAACTTTATTTTTATCTTCATCAGTAATATAATCAATTACTTCATTACCATTTACTTCTGCAATAGCATTAGTTAAAGCACCAATTAGTAATTTAACAGAACGAACTGCATCGTCATTACCCGGAATAACATAATCAACTAAATCAGGATCACAATTTGTGTCAACAACACCAAATACTGGAATACCTAAAATTCTTGCTTCTTTAATAGCTATTTCTTCTTTGCGAGGATCAACAATTACCATAGCTTGTGGCAATTTCTTCATTTCACGAATTCCTCTTAAATTTTTATTTAATTTATCATATTCTTTTCTTATTTGAATAACTTCTTTTTTAGGTAGTGCCTCAAAAGTTCCATCTTTTTCCATGTTTTCAATATCTTCCATTCTTCTAATTCTAGAACGGATTGTCTTAAAGTTTGTTAATGTTCCACCTAACCATCTTTCATTAACAAAGTAATTATTTGTCCTTAAAGCGCATTCTTCTGCTGCCTCTTGGGCTTGTTTCTTAGTACCTACAAATAAAACTTTACCTTCATTTTCAGCAATTTCTTTCATAGCAGCATATGCTTCTTCTAATTTTTTTACTGTTTTTTGTAAATCGATAATATAAATATCATCTCTAGTAGTGTAGATGTACTCCTTCATCTTTGGATTCCATCTTCTTTTTTGATGTCCAAAATGAACACCAGCTTCTAATAAATAATTCATTGATATAACTGTCATTTTATTTCTCCTTTTGTTTTTCTTCTATTAGTTTCTAAAATTAATCACTTTATTCAAGCACTGGACTAATAAATTCACTAATATGTTTATTTTATTTTGATAAAGCTTCAACTATTTCGGCTTTTTTCATACCATTAACATCTATTTTCTTTTCACTAGCAATTGCTTTCAATTCAGCAACTGTCATTTTAGAATAGTCAACATTTGGGTTGCTTTCTTTCTTCTTTGTAGTTTTAGCTGTTTTAGTAGCTTCGCCTATAGTTACTTCTTTACCACTTACTTCTGCTGATTTTGAAATCTTACCAGCTTTTCCATCTCTAGCAACTTTTACTAAATCAGAGAAAGCCTTTGCATCATTAATGGCTATTTCAGATAACATTTTTCTATTAACTTCAACGCCTGCCTTTGTTAAACCTTCAATGAATCTTGAGTATGAAATATCATTCATTCTACAAGCAGCATTAATTCTGGTAATCCATAATTTCCTAAAATCTCTCTTCTTTTGTTTTCTATCTCTAAATGCATATTGACCAGAATGCATCAATTGTTCTTTTGCTGTTTTATACAATCTATGTTTACTACCAAAATAACCTTTAGCAGCTTTTAATACTTTTTTATGACGAGCTTTAGTTACTGCTCCATTTTTTACTCTTGCCATTTTCTTTCCTCCTATCTTCTTGTAAATTAGACTAGATTATGTTCTTTAATCTATTTTGATCTGCTTTACTTAAATTAGATCCCTTTCTACCTTTTCTATTATAACTGGCTGGTTTTGAACCAGTGTTATGACGAGTTCCAGGTTTTCCTATTTTAATATCATTTTTACGTTTATTAAAAACCTTTGCTGTACCTTTATGTGTCTTAATTTTTGGCATTTCTAATTCCTCCTACTTACTATTTGTCTTTTTTTGGTACCAATAACATAGTCATTGTTCTACCATCTAACTTAGGTTTCTGATCTATATCCGCGTATTCTTTAACTCTGTCGGCAAAACGTTCCAAAACTTCTTTACCCAATTCTGTATGAGCCATCTGTCTACCTTTAAATCTTATGGATAGTTTAATTCTATCACCTTTCTCAAGATATTTAGTAGCATTTCTAAGTTTAGTTTCAAAATCACCAACATCTATAACAGGAGATAATCTAAACTCTTTCAACTCAGACATATTTGCCTTTTGCCTTTTTAAAGCTTCTTTTTCCTTTTTCTGTTTTTCATAACGGAATTTATTATAATCCATTACTTTACAAACAGGTGGATTTGCATTTGGACTAATTAACACTAAATCCAAAGATGCATATGAAGCTAATGTCATCGCATCCTGTAAGGACTTAACTCCAACTTGTTCTCCATTTGGGCCTATAACTAAAACTTCCTTAGCTCTAATTTGATCGTTAATGAGCAACGCATTCTTATTGTTTGCTATACCTAACACCTCCATAATAATAGAAAAAGCGGATATATATTTATATCCACTCTTACACACAGAAAAACTATTATAAAGTTTCCTAGGCATTTAACCCATCACTATACGCTGATCGGGTGGATATAAAATCTCTTTCCTTTTTTCTCGACTAGTAATATTATATTCATCATGTATTGTCTTGTCAACACTTTTGTATCGATATTTTTACAAATGATTAACAGTTTTTAATCTGCCTATTATGATTACTACTACTTGTGTTACTACTTTTCTTTTACTTTTTGCTCTTGTTTTAACGCTGATAAATTATCCCTAGTAATGAAATTAGGTACAATCAACTGATTACCAAATATAACACATGTATCATCACTAAGCATGCGAATATTATGACTATTTAATAATTTTAAAGTATCAACATCAGTGGAATAAAAGGTAGCCAACTTTTCCAGTGATAAATTACTATCACTACAATCGACTTGACTTGTGTAATATGATAGGTCATTTTTATCAATAATATAAGGTATATATATAATATCACCCTTACGTAACTTTTGTGAGGGCATATTATTGTATTTCATTATAAGTTCAGGTGTTGTATCACAATATTTAGCTACCCGCCCCAAATCATCACCACGTACTACTTCGTATCTTTTCATAAGCGTATAGGTATCAACCGATTCAGTACTTTCAGATTCAACTGACTTATCATTGACATCGTGCTCTGAAAAACCAGAAGTTTTATTAGAATTAAATACAAAACTACTAGCTAATATCGTTGCTAACATCCCAATAGATAATACCTGCCTATTTCTGATAATATATGAAGTAAAGTCGTCTGCTTCTTTCTTCTTCATACTACCTATTTTATCAAGCATCCCACCCATGACATGAACTGTCCCGCAAAAAAGGTGAAAAGATAATTTATCCATGTCAGAATATTTTTTTCTAAGTTCTGCATCAATAATGTTATTTCGTCTTGCCCTTGCACGTTTCTCTCTTTCTTCTTGCCTATCTAATTTTCTTTTGAAAGAATAAAGTGAATTTAGAAATTTATTTGAAAAATAATCTGTTTCAGGTCTCTTTGAATAATGATAATGAAATTCTTCCTCTTCAGGTTTACTATTTCTAGAAACAAAATCCTTATGTTTATAATAATCTTGCAAATAACTATGTAAAAATTGTGGATTTTTTCGAACCTGATTTACAAACTGATTTACAATCTTTAATTTTTCTTCACCATCGACATCTCCAGCATGAAGATCAGGATGGTGTTTTTTTGCAAATGTTCTATAAGCGCTTAGTACAACTTGTATATCTTCTGTTGGTTCAATTTCCAACATTTTAAAATAATCTATAAATTTATCTAACATAATACCCCCATATGTAATGCGTATAGCAAATTATATCAGATATAGCATCAAAAGTAAATATCCTATAATCCATACAAAAAGCAATGGGATTAGATCCATTACTCCTTATTTTTTGAATATTCCTTACAAGCAGTTATAAAAGCGCCAAGAAGCTTTCTGGCGTTCTCATCATAATCAATCATCTTTTCAGGATGCCACTGCACGCCTATGTTGAATGTTGCGGTTGGATGTTCAATCCCCTCTAATATACCATCTTCACTATAAGCAACAGATTTATAAACATGATTGCTACTAGCACATTGGGTATGAGAGCTATTTACTTTAATATATTCACTACCAATTATTTTATATAACTTAGAATCTTTATCTATTTTTACGGAATGGACATATTGCTTTCCCGATTCATCCAAATGATTAATATCAGAATTAATTCTCTGTATATCAACTTTTTCTTCAAAGCAACTCATAATCTGCATACCTAAGCAAACTGCCAATACTGGGATATCTTTTTCTATGCATCTTTCAAGCAAAAATTGGTCATATGGAGAAAACTTTATACCTCCAGGAATAAACATACCATCAATCTTATCCAACCAAAATTCTATTCTATTTTTTTCTTCATCTGTTAACTTAGGATAATCATTATATCTTACTTCAAAATAATTTAAATCTTGTGGCGGGCAAATAGGTAACACTTCACCACCAACTTTAAATATAGCTCTCCTAACATAATCAAAAATGTATTCAATAGGAGCTCCATTCTCATTAACTTGGCACCTTAAAGGTACACCTATTATAACTCTTTTTTCCATACTGTCACCTCTAATATAAAACTATATTCTAAATTTTATTTTTAATATAATCAACTACATCATCCAATTTTAATACAATTTGTTGCATAGAATCGCGGCTCCTTAGAGTAACTGTGCCGTTATTTATAGTTTCATCGTCTATTGTTATAGCAAAAGGAGTACCAATAGCATCACATCGTCTATACCGTTTTCCTATCGAACCAGACTCATCATAGCTAACCATAAATTCTTTGGCAAAAGTATTATAAATTTCTATTGCTTTTTCACTATGATATTTTTTTACTAAAGGAAGAACTGCTAATTTATATGGGGCCAAAGAAGGTATTATTTTTAACACTTCTCTAGTATCTCCATTTTCCAAAGTCTCGACTGTATAAGCATTATCTAGTACGGCTAATACTAATCTATCACAACCAACAGTGGATTCAACGACATAAGGAATATACTTTTCATTCGTCTCTGAATCTAAATATTCTTGAGAAACTCCAGAATACTCCTGATGGCGGCTCAAATCATAATTTGTACGATTGTGAGTTCCATTTAGTTCTCCCCAACCAAATACATAGTTATACTCTATATCGCAAGCTTCTTTTGCATAATGAGCCAACTTTTCATGGTCATGATATCTCATCTTACTCTCTGGTATTCCCAACTTCATAAAAAATTCTTTAGCATACTGTTTATAGAAATTATAAATATCTGAATCTGTACCTTCTTTACAAAAAGTTTGGTATTCCATTTGTTCAAACTCAATAGTTCTAAACATAAAATTACCGGGAGTAATTTCATTTCTAAATGCTTTACCAATCTGACCAATACTAAAAGGAAGCTTACATCTCATCGTTCTTTGAACATTTAAGAAATTAACATATTCTCCTTGGGCATTCTCAGGTCGCAAATATACTAAATTTTTATCATCATCAACAACACCACGCTTCGTTTCAAACATTAACTTAAATTGTCTAATATCTGTCCAATCTGACTTTCCACAATTTGGGCAAGGAACTTTATGTTCTTTAACGTATGCAACCATCTCCTCATCGCTCATACCGTCAGCTTTAGCATTCTCATCAAAATCATCAATCAAGTTATCTGCTCTATGTCTTGTTTTACAACTTCTACAATCAATTAATGGGTCAGAGAATGAAGATACGTGCCCAGAAGCTTCCCAAACTCTTGGGTGCATCAATATTGCAGCATCAACCTCATAAGCATTTGGTCTTTCTTGAATAAAATGTTTTCTCCAAGCATCTTTAATATTATTTTTCAATCTGGAACCCAAAGGGCCATAATCCCAAGTATTAGCTAAGCCACCATAAATCTCACTACCTTGAAAGACAAAACCATATTGTTTACAATAATTAACTAACTTTTCCATTGTGATTTCTTCCATAATATACCTCCTATACCAAAAAAAACTAGAACAACATAAGGACGAGTAAACCCGCGGTTCCACCTTATTTATTCTAGAAGAATCTGCTCTTTTATATACTGCTCTAGGTATTCCACACCTGTCATCACACTTATGACATTAATATATGACTAAACTTATAAATTGTCAATAAAAATTTTTTTACATTTGTATTAATATAATTCAATTAATAAGATAAATTATTTTGTATATTGACGTTATTTTTGAAGATGTTATATTTAATGTGTAAAAGCATGGGAAGAAAAATGGAAACTAAAAATCAAAATAATGCAATGGTATTTCAGACAAATCAAGAAAATTTTAGAGAACTCAGGAGAATTATAGGTAAGGCCTTAAAATTAGATTGGGATGGAAAAGACTCTACAGTTATGGTTGGAGGCGTAAATGGAATTGTAACTTTTAATGCAAGCGACATCTACAGATTAAAGCAGGAAAAGAAAGGTAATGATGAATTATACAGAAGTATCTACGGGCATACTGAAAAAGAACTCGAGCAAATAGAAGAAGATTACTGTCAAAACTTAATGCGAAGTAGTAGACAAAATGATGTTACACCAGAAAGCGTAGTTGCTGGCCTTGAATTTATAGTTACTGCCGACAGATCAATACCGCAAGAAGACCTTGTTAAAGAATTAATAGGCCGAGAATGTAATTATTCCTGGATGATGTTTCTGAACGCGGTGTCAAAGGTATTAGTTATAGTCTGAGATTTGCTATGGGAGATATTGTTGCGGGAGCTGGCATTATATCTAATATGATGCAAAGTCATGATGATAGGTTATATGGTTATGAGTGAGTTCTTAAAATATGTACATATCTTAGCGCAATGACAGGCGATGACAAATATACTAGCGACTACTTTGAAAAGATACGTAATGTTCCACAAACACAAGCAAGAAAAATGTAAATATTAACAAAAATGAGTAGTTTTGAAACTCCTCATTTTTTATGTACTATCTAAGTATCGTTATCATTCTAATTCTTATCCGCCACAATTCTATTTATATGTTTAATAAAATCTTTACTTTTTAAATATATACCCGTATATTTCTCATAATATTCATCTAAAAATATATTAATTTGTTCTTTTACTTTGGAATCAATATCCAATTTAGAAATACTACCAATATCTACTTTTTCATATAATCTAATATACTTTATTACCTCATTAGGAGTAATTCTTTGATTTGTGAAACAAGACCCACATACGAAGCCGTGATCAGCCCCAGATAAACTAACTATATTCTTCTTGCTACCACAAATGCTACAAGAATCCAAGGTTGGTTTAACACCTAAATATTTTAGTATTTGTAATTGGAATATATTAGTTATAACTAAAGAATCAATACCTGATTCTATTTTAATTAGAGCATTTTTTAATAAAGAAAATATACTTTTGTCATCATTTTGTCTTACCACTTGAAGAGCCAAATCAATAATAAAAGAGGAATAGCTTATTTTTTCTAAATCCATGACAGTTTTTGAAAAAGACTCAATCAAATCAACACTAATAAGAGTGGACATGCCACTCTCACGATAGTAAATATTGAAAGTTCCGTATATCAGTTTTCTACTAACACCGCGTAATTTGCTTCTTATGTTTCTACAACCTTTGGACATTATACCAATAAGTCCAAATTCAACTGTTAATACATTCAATATTTTACTTGATTCACCATAGTTAACTTCACTAAGAACTATGCCTTCTACACTCTCAATCTTCACCTAATCACTTCTTTTTAATTTCCTGTAACAAATTATAATATTTTATATCTCCTGTTTTTTTAAATAAATCCCATAGTATTTTTTCTTGTTTTTTCATATTTATTCACCTCTATCTATATAGTGGTGGAATAAAATTTTTTTATTCAGAAAAATTAATTTTCTTGTTCATTTAATCCGAGTTCAGAAAAATATTTTTCTTGATTTCTCCAATCTTTAATTGTTTTAACATATGTTTCCAAGAATACTTTCTTACCTAAAAAGTTTTCCATATCATATCTAGCTCTAGTACCAATTTCTTTTAACATGGCACCATTTTTTCCTATAATAATTTTCTTTATATTTTCACGATCAACAACAATAAGCACTTGAATATGTATAGCCTTTGTATTTTCTTCATAATTTTCTACATAACAAGTTACAGTATGCGGAATTTCATCATGAGTAAGCTCAAGTATCTTTTCACGGACAAATTCTGCCATAATAAATCTTGTTGATACATTGGTTAATTCGTCTTTTGAATAAATAGAATCCATTTCCGGTAAATACTTTTTTAATGTATTTAGTAAATCATTAGTATTCTTATTTTTCTTGGCACTTATTGGAATGATTTCTTTAAAATCAAATTTATCTCTTACAGCATCTATCTTTTCTAGCAGACTAGAACGATTTTTTAATTGATCTACTTTATTTAACAATAAAAATATAGGTATATTATTATTTTTTATTTTTTCTAGGACAAATTCATCTCCCCTACCAAATCCCATAGTAGCATCAATAATAAACAGAATAACATCAACATCACTAGCATTATTGTATGTCTTATTATTCATAAGATTACCCAACTTATTAATTGGTTTATGTATACCGGGAGTATCTACAAAAATGATTTGCGACTCATCATCATTGTAAATTCCTTGAATAATATTACGCGTAGTGCCAGATACATTTGACGTAATAGCTAATTTCATTCCTAATAAGCTATTAAGTAAAGTGCTCTTACCAACATTAGGCCTTCCTACTAAGCTAACAAAACCGCATCTCATATCAAATCATCCTCTCCAAATGGGTATGGGCATAATTCTTCAACAGTGTGTTCAACATAATCACCTCTTATTGAAAAACTTCTCACAATAGTATCTGCATCAAATAGCTCTCTAAACATTTGGCGGCATACAAAACAAGGCATTCCAATATTGCCCGAACCTACCATAACATTAATTTCTTTAAATTCGCCAGGCTTTACTCCATTTGTTACTGCACTAAATATTGCCGCACGTTCTGCACAAGTGCCAGCTCTAGTACTGGCATCTTCAACATTTACACCATAAAATTCTCTACCATCCTTCGTAACAACACAAGAAGACACGGGAAACCTAGAAATAGGTGCATAACTGTTATTAAGTAATTCTAATAATTTATCTTTCATTAATCCTCCTATATAAACACTAAAAGCTTAGGACCAAATATAATAATCGCTCCTATAAATGCAACTATACATAAAATTAAAGTTGCTGAACTTGCAGTATCCTTTGCTATCTTTGCTAAGGGATGAACATCTGTTGTCACTAAATCAACCGTTGCTTCTATAGCAGAATTAATAAACTCCGAAGCTGCAATAGAACCACAAATAGTTATTATAAATAACCATTCATACAACGTTAAGCCAAGCAAAAATCCAACCACTGTAACCAAAACAGTTGCTAACAATATAATAATCATATTATGTTCATATTTTACACAATATATAATTCCATCTATAGCATGATTAAAACTTTTCCAATAACGTTCCAAAGGAGTTCCAGTGTCTTTATTTCTTTTTGGTGATTTACTGAACATCCTAGCGAGTAATCCCATAAGAACTCAATACCTCCTCTTGTTTTCCAAACATTACTTTTTCATCTTCTGGTGTCATATGATCATAGCCTAATAAATGATAAAAACCATGAACTGCTAAAAAACAAATTTCTCTTAAAAAAGAATGGCCATACTCTTCAGCTTGACTTTTGGCTTTATCTAAGGAAATATAAATATCCCCCAAAACTCTCATATTATCTGGAAGAATCATACTGTCTTCGTCCTCTAAAGCAAATGTTATAACATCTGTTTCTCTGTCAATATTTCTATAATCCCTATTTAATCTATGTATATATTCATTATCAACTATTATTAGATTAAAATTAATCTTTTCTAACTTTTCTTTTTCTATAGCACTATAAAGTACTTTCAATACAGTCTCTAACTCTGGTATATCTACATTGGTTTGATTAAATATTTCTATATTACTACTATCCATAAACATCTCCTATATCAACGAAATAACTATAATTAAAATAATAATGGCAAAAGCATTTAAAATCCATTCATTCTTAAATTCTGGAGGAACTTTATCCCATATAAGTTTAGCAAAATAATAAATAACAAAACCTAAGTAGCCACCAAACAAATTCAACAAAATATCATCTATGTCAAATACCCTACCAATAACCAATTGCACCACTTCAATAGCAACTGAAGTTATAAATGTTAAAAATACTATCAGCTTAGCTTTACTATTTTTTAGGTATATACTTGAAAAGAACCCATATGGCATGAATAACACCGTATTACCTACAACATTCTTAAAGAACAAACGACTTCCCATATTATAGCGCAAAATCTCTTTAAAAGGAATAAAATTATTGGTACTCCATGATACATCATAACGGAATGTAACTAATTGGAACAAACACAAAATATATAAAATGAAAGCATAGGCAAGTAAATCCTTATAAAAAATCATTCTTTGCTTATTTTTTATGACATAAGCCACTCTGAGAGATATTAATACAACACTAGAAATAACTAGCATTGGCCAAGTAATACTTAATACATTTTGAATAGTATTGTTTACTGTATCTATCATAAATCACTCTCCATCCACCGAATTGTGAATCTCTTGAATCTGAGTTATGTCTTCATAAACTTTAAAGAACACACTCACTATTATTCTACTATTCTTTTCCTCTTTTTTCAAAATTTTTTTAAGAATGATCTTATCATCTGTTCCTAATTTATTTTTTAAATCTTTTTCTGCTTTTTTCAAAGCGTATTTGTCAATATTATGAATATCAAAATTCATATCAACTACATTAGTTTCTAAATATTCTGTGAAAAAAAGCTTTATAGGTAAAATATTGTCGTTATATATATAAATATCTTTTCTCTTATAGGTACTAAATGTACTCTTACTTTTATAATTAAAAAGTTCAATTCCTAATTTTTTTTCAATTTTTCCGGTAACATTTTCTTCGTAATAGTGTTTTGGTAAATCAATATGTACTTGATACCAAACTTCACCAAAAACTCTTCCTTTACTGCACTTGGTATTTACAATCTCCTCTTTATTGTAGATATTACCACTTATCAATATATCACCTTTTTTTACTCCGCGATTAATAGCAGTTAAAACTTCTCCAGAATAGGCTTCTATATTAAGTACAATAGCATCCTTTTTTGCAATTATGTTACTAGGGACACAAGTTACTTCTGGTTTATTCTTTATCCTTTCAACAACATTAATCTTATACATAGTTCCATACTCTTCTATTTCAAGCCACTCAATATTATCCTTTTCTTCTTCCAATATCTCCTCCATTATTTTATTCTTTCGCTGAAAATCTGTCTTAAATCTATATTTGGAAATTCCTCTTACTTTTAAGTCCTCTAAAATCATCTTATTGATATTTTTATTGCTAGTGATGACTTTAATGTCTAATATAGCATTACTAACTATAATCAATAAACACATACACATAAAAAAGCTAAAAATAAAAGAAAAATATCTTTTAAGCAAATCCTTAAAATATAAAAAACCATGTAATCTAATTACAATAAATTTATAACTAGTCTTTATTTTTTTAATCTTTTCATAATTATTTTTGTCTATTAAAATAGTTATGTATTTATTGTTTTTTTCTAATACCTCCATATTTATATTTTTACTGATTAATAAATTAAAAAAGTAATCTAAATTCTTCCCTACTATTCTTAACTCTATTTTAGATTGCATTTACTTCTACCCCTAGTACTCTACCACTTATAATTACTTCATGATCTAATAATTTATTCAATATGAAATTATTACCTTTAAATATTATCCTATCACTATTAACCAATATACTAACTCGGTTTTCTTCTAATGATAATATTTTATTAAAATTGATTATATATAACATATTGGGATAAACTGTATATCTAAAATCCAAGTCATTAAAATACTTTCTAATAGCCTCTTTCAAAGTATCACCCATAAAAATTATATGTAAAATAAAAGAAATACTTGATTAGTATTTCTACTGTAATTTTTCACGTATTATTGCACTAACATCTTTCATATCTGCTCGGCCTTTTAATTTAGCTTGAGCTTGACTCATTACTTTTCCCATATCTTTAATACCACTTGGCTTTATTTCCCCAAAAATTGTTTCAATAACGTTTAAAACTTCTTCTTTAGATAACTGTTCTGGTAAATATTGGAGTAAAACATTAATTTCATTCTGAGTCTTTTGAACTAAATCACTTCTTCCACCTTTTTCAAACTCAGAGATTGAATCTTTTCTCAGTTTTATTTGCTTATTAACTACATCAAGTAGTAAATCATCGTTTTCTTCTCTTTTATTATCTATTCTTTCTTGGGTCATGGCACCTTTTATCATACGTATTACCATTAATCTCTCTTTTTCGTGATTTTTCATAGCTTCAATCATATCTTTTTGTAATTTTTCTACCATATTATCATCTCCTATATTATATAATTAAAAAGACTTTTTTAAGCATATATCTAAATGTAATTATAAAACATATGCCCTTAATAAATATAATATATGTTATAAGATAAAAATTCAAATAATTTATACAAAAAAATAGAGATTAATAATCTCTATTGTTAGCACGATTTCTCTTTTGAGAATTCTTTATGCCTTCTTTTTTAGCAGCTCTTCTTTTAACACCTGGCTTATCATAAGCTTCTCTTTTTTTCCATTCTGAAGGGACACCGTCTCTTGCTACTTTTTGCTTAAACTTTCTTAGAGCTTGATCCAAATTTCCTCTAACAGTTACTTTAGTTGCCATTCTATCCCTCCCTTCACTTCAACTACCAATGATTATAACAAAATTGTAATGAGTTTTCAACACATTTTCGACTTTTTTTGAAAAATGCGGATTTAAAAAGACAAATTATGCCTATTTTCTGTTCCTAGCGAGCTACCTTTTATTTGATATTCATACTTAGTTAAAGTATTGTTGACTAACGCATAATGAGAAGAATGGCCCAAAGGAAGAACTTTCCGCTTATTTTTTCCGCAAAACCTATTTATATATTCAAGAGCTTTAGCTTTATCACCTTGAGGAATATTTCTCTTGTAAGTGCTTATCTGCTGTGTATAGAAGCCAGATATTTTTGCCAGATTATCTAAGACAAACTTTCTCTCAGTATCACTAAGCATATCTATTTGGCTAATAAAGTGTTTTGACGACATAATTGCTGCGACAGTAAGTTCATCAGCTTGCTGAATTTTTTTATTAGCCATAATCTCAGCAACAGATTTATACCTACCTTTTTTATCAAAAAATTCAAAAAAGAATTCTTGGCCTTTAAAATATTGCTGCCTTCCCTCTGGAGTAGCAACAATTCCTGGATAAGCCGAGATGAATGCATTTAACCTATCAATTGTTGCTAGTACATCATAATTCAAAAAACGGGCATAATTATAAATTCTATAACAGTAAATGTATTGTACGTTCCAGTCTTGCCATAACCAAGGACGTTTATTATGCATATCTACTGCATCCCATATACCTTTTGTATCAGCATCTATCTCAATCAAAAAGTTATCATGGTTATCCAAATAAAATTTACCACCCGTTTCAGAATTAGGTAAATCAAGTCTATTTATGTATTCTGCCTGCATTGCAAACTTATATATAACTTCCATTGATTTAGATGGGTCCTGTAAACTTGTTATATTGTATGGCTCAAAATCTTGGTGTTTATGAGCAAGTTCATGAAAAGTCGCATAAGATAGCCAAGTATCAGCAATACCTTTAGCTTTCTGCTTCATAACATTCTCATACAACATTTTTGTAATCTTCCTAACGGGATCATAAAATCCACCTATTCTGCATAAATCGAATTTAGTATCCCCTTTACATTGATCAATTGACACAAGTATTGTGGGGAATTTTAAACCAGTATGATTAAAGAAAGATTCAACGCAAGAATCAATTAAAGTTGCATAGTGCTTATATTCCTCAGTTTGTTTATAATCCCAATATCCCATTATTTGCCTCCGACAAAGATCATCATTTACTAAGATAATATGATAATTAAAATAATCTGTCAATTGTTGAAAAAAATTAGGTAATTTATACTATAATGAATTACCTAATCTCCTTACTTTATCTTAACGGACACAACTCTCCATCAACAAATCTTCTTATAGCTGAGCCAACACCACGACCTATATCATATATCGTTTCTATAAGATTAACACATGCATTTATAACAGTAGAACTAACACTCGTACTACCTCCTTTTATATTTACTAAATTTTCATCATTAATAATATTCATGAATTACACCTCTCAGGATTAGTTATTCCATCAATTATTCCAGCTAAAAACGTTACAAGTGCTACAATTCCTAAAGCAACAAGTACATTAGTGTCAAAGCCGCCCTTTATATTATATAAAGCATCGTTATTTATTTCTTTCATTAAAAATCCCCCTTCCATATAATTTTAAACATACTAACTGTATTAACTTTTTTTCTAAATAAAGAGAATCT
This sequence comes from uncultured Erysipelotrichaceae bacterium, assembly GCA_902803685.1. The sequence continues at coordinate 2,587 of CADCQR010000119.1, read as the reverse complement.
AAATATCTCGTTGACTGACTTTTTTGAAGTACAACTGATAACTACAGAATGATATCCCTTAATGATATTTCTATCAACTTGTTCTATTTTAAACTTTACCTTGGCGTTATTATAATAAAAATAATGACTGTTATTAAATAATTCTAAATCATCCGAAGAAACAATAATCTCAACTAAATTATCATTAATAACTATGCCATCAAATAATTTGTAAGTACTTATTTTGACATTAAATAAAGTGATAAAAAATATACCTTCTAAGATAAATAATAATATTATCAAAACGATGTTTAAATTAAACTTTTCATATTCATTTTTCACAAATTATACCATCCGATAATTTTAATACTCTATTAAAGTATTTTTTGTTATTATTTCGATGACTAATAACAATGATTGTTTTTCCCTTTAGATAATCAAACATATCTGATATTATCTTGTTTGTCTGTTCAATATCTATTTGCCCAAACGCCTCATCGAATATATAAATGTTACTCATTCTTGCTAAGCTTCTAGCCAAAATTATTCTTTGCCTTTCTCCGCTACTCAATAAAAAACCATTCTCTTCTATAATTCTCTTATAATTTCTAATATCGTTACCAAAAATCTTATTTACTCGACAAATTTTAATAATCTTCATAAAAACATCTTCTGATATATCTTTATATAAGCAAATATTATTATAAATCGTATCATTAAAAAGTAATTCATTAGAACTTACATATGTAATATATTTTCGTAAATTTTCTAGATGATAATGATTAATATCTATGCCACCTATACTTATCATTGAAAATGGTATTTCCACATACCTTAGTAACATTTTAACTAATGTACTCTTGCCACTACCACTATTACCAAATAGCAGTACTCTATCACCACTCTTTAAAAGCAAATCAATACCATTAAAGATAATTCTATTATCGACTTTGTAATATAATTTATTAAAGTGTATATCTCCATCCAATTTATAATTTAAATAAAAATAACTATGTATAAAACATTCATCAAAAATAGAATATAAATCCTCTACCCTTTCTATACATATATTAAAATTAGGAAGTTCTTCTAAATTACTTATCAATATATTAAAACACTTTAACACATACTGAAAAAAAGTTATAAATATTATTAGATTTTCTAAATCTAATTTATTCGAAATAACATAATAACTGCCGATACCATATATCAAAACATTTAAAATATTTTCAATAGCTTTAAAAAATGCACTATTAAAGTTTATAATATTAAAATATTTATAATTTTTCTCTAATAACTGATTATATTTTATTCTAAACTTATCAAAAAATCTCTTTTCAAGATGGCTACCTTTTGTAGTATCAACATTAGTTAATGACTCTACTATATATGATTCTACCCTATCACCAATTTTTTTTGTTTGTTTAAAAAGTTTTTTCTTATTAAAACTTCTCTTAAAAACAAAAATACTACAAATAAGGAAATAGCTTAACACAAAGCACGCCATTCTACTATTTATACTAACTATAAATGAAAAAAATACAATTAAACTGATAAATTCATTAAGAAAAGAAGAAAAAAATTTTACTAAATAGCCTTTTATGGTCGTTAAATCATTAAATCTTGATAACACTTCACCTACCGTTCTATTCTTATAATAAAAATAAGGAAGAAAGATTAATTGCTTAAAAGTTTTTATTGTAATTTCTTTATCGAATAGGAAAATCAATTTATACAAAAGCTTTCTGTATAAAATATACATACAAATATAAAATAAATTTAATAATATAATTAATATTGAAATAATTCTAATATTTGTAGATACTAAATAGTTAATTGAAAATGTAATCATATATTTAAAATTAAAAGCTATTAAGACTTCTAAAATAATAAGATTAAACATCAATAATATTAGCAATATAATCTTAAAAATATTTCTTTTTATACCAGAAAATATTACTTTTCTTACAATTTTCTTACTGTTAAATATAGGTAGTCTCTTTTTTGCTTTTAAAATAATATAGTTGTTTGTACTCATGAGTAAAAATTCAGAAATATTTAAAGCCTTTTTTCCTACTGCAGGATCCATTATAATTACTTTTTTCGCTTCTATTTTATATAGGACAACAAAATGCTGATAACTGGCATTCACATTTACATGGGCAATACAAGGTAAGTTATTGATATCCATTTTTTTTAATTCTCCGCTCATTCCATATGCATCCATACCAAGACTCTTTGCTGCTTCTATCAAATTATATGCAGAAACCCCATCCTTATTAGTATTTGTGAGTTTTCTTAAGTACTCCTTAGAAACTTCTCCCCCATAGAATCTGATAATACTAAGAAGACAACAAATACCACAATCTTTTATCCCATCTTGTAATACAACTTTCATGCACTTATCCTCACTCCCTATAAATAAATTAACGAAATAATAACAAATTCTAAAAAATACTTACTTTTTATTGAAAATGAAGATTTAAGCACAAAAAAAGCCATCAACAAATGGCTTTAAATACAAAATGGTGTCCGCGAGGCGACTCGAACGCCTGACCGATCGCTTAGAAGGCGATTGCTCTATCCAGCTGAGCTACGCAGACAAATT
>CADCQR010000118.1 GCA_902803685.1 uncultured Erysipelotrichaceae bacterium | reverse complement strand
TTAATTTCAATATAAAATCACTTCTTTTAATCAATGTACCGAAATAATTTTCTTTACTAAATCTATACTGCTTTTCCATCTGCTACAAGGATAAAAGAAAACAGCAAATAAACAATTTGGAACAACTATACATATCAATGCTCGAATTATAATTGATTCAAATCTGATACAAAATAAATAAGATACTCCTGTTACGACAATAGCAACAGCAAGATAGTAAAACTGTTGTTTATAGAAAACTTTTATTGATTCGCCTTTAAAATAAGTCTTGAACAACACAGAATTGCACATAAGATAGTTACAAAAGAAAATTGTAATATTTGTTGCAATGATAATTCCTGTAATACCCCAAAGTTTACCTAAAACTATATTTAACACAAGGTTGCCAATCGCTTCTGCCAGATAAGCACCCTTTAATCTCCACCAAATAGCGTTTCCAAGTATGTACTCATTTCTCATATGATTCATATTTATCAAATAAAAATATAAAACAAATAGTAACATATCTTTCGTTGGCAGCATCAATTCTTCTCCAACCCACAGTTGCATAAATGGCTGGTAAAGACAAGCCATTGTTGCGGCACACCATCCTGCTATCCATGAATACAATAGTGAAAAATCGAGTAAGTTCTCAAAATTATCGTGCTTACTTTTTAACACGATACTGTTTCCTACGCTCGCTCCCATAGAATTGCTAATAATATTTATTAGTCCAAACACAGCGGAATAAATAGTAAAATAGTTTCCGTATTTAGTTACAGCAACCAAACCTAATGTGCTGCTTATCACCAAATTATCTAAGGAATTTCTGCTGACATTTGACAGGCTATTAATCATCAAGCCACTTATCTGCTTCTTCATCTCGCTCGGAATTTCTATTTTTCCGGGCAAATTTTTTAAGTATGGATATCTTTTGTTGGCAGCTCGATTTATCAACAGATTTGACACGATAGAACCTATAATGGTCATGAAAATATATGAATAAAAATTTCTAAATATAATCAAGACAACAAACTGCATTATATTAACTAAAACACATACAGCAGTATTTATTTTAGTTGTCAAATCCTGCCTTTGATCGGCATTAATCAATACTCCTTTATAAGCATATAAAAAATAGCTAATACCTGTATTTAACAAATACAATAAAAACAACGCATAGATATTTATCGAATCAGGATACTCACCTTTTATCAGAATCTTAATGAACGGCATTATGATTAAACCCATAGCAATAATAATTGAACCAACTGCAAAATACACTTTACGCAGCATGGACATCATTTTATTGATCTCTTCAATATTTTTTTCCGCAAGTGGTTTATATAGACTATAAGAAACGGTCATATGAAAACCAAATTCGGTAAGACTCAACACTTGAAGAATTGATGTAAACAATCCGCTTAATCCTGTAAAATCGGCTCCCAAAAACCAGATAATAATAGTACGATTGACAAAGGGAAAGATTAAATTTAATATACGGTTAACTACACCGCTAAGTATTATTCTACGAGTATTTTTTATTCTGCTCATTATTCAAATATCTTTTTCTCACATTAAGTTTAATTACAATTCAAAACATACTCAGATATTTTATCCACTATTTCTTTATCATAATTTATATCAAATTTTCTTGCAAATAATTTCGAAGAATTAATTAATTGACCGAAATCTTCTTTTCCAAATGTGTAAGGTTCTCCTCTATTCCAATCAATAAGCCTCAAGCTATTATCCACTATATTATCTGCTAAATAAGAATGTTTTATGATTGATATAATAAAACTTTCATCAGGAACAAAAGAACACACAAAATATTTTTTATATAATGGATACTGATCTAAAATAAACTTTGCAGTATTATGAGTTATACTAAACCATTGATCAGCCTTTACATATTCAAAGTTAGCTTTCTTCGTTCTATCTATTCCTAACATTTTTTCAACTTTAAGAACTCCGTTTCGTATTTTTACCATAATCGAGTTACAATCCCTGCCAATATTATTCTGAAAAATAAAATAATAGCGAAATCTATTTAAAAGAAGTTCTGATCCATTTGATTCGTGACGTATACAAAAATAATCTCTTCCGTCATCTTTAAGTAGATTATGAATATACGATTGTGATTTTAAAGGTAAATCACTTCCGGATAACAAATGATAATATTTATGTTCATTCTTTGTTGCTTTCTTCAATAGATTTATTTCAATTTTCATCAGGGAATCTCCACCCCATGCCCCATATTGACTTTTAATAAAAAAGCAGTTAGATTTTTTTAAGCTTGAAGTAATTCCATTTTTTTCAGCATTAGACAAAGACATCTTCTTATCTGCATGAATGTAGATATCATTTAATTCATAATCTAATAATGACAGCAAAATTTTAAGTTGTTCTATATTTTGATG
>CADCQR010000117.1 GCA_902803685.1 uncultured Erysipelotrichaceae bacterium | reverse complement strand
GCCTGATTTTTTGCTAATTGAAGTGCTGTTATTAGACGCATGTCAGGATTTTCAATTGTATGATACATTAAATATGATATTAAAGTTGTTGATAATGGTAGAACGTTTATACTTGGATCAATCAACTCGAACGAATATGCTATAATTTGTAAAAAAATTATAATAAGAAAAGGAATTAATTTTTTTGTATTGAGAATTTTTCTTTTTGCTATTATTATTCCAAAATATATAAAAGCTATTGAAAATAGTATTACAGCCATAAAATAGCTTCTTCCTCCTGTACAAACTAATACACCGTTTGCATCGAAGCTATAATTAACTGGCAATATAAATGTCAAAGCATTAATAAATGTTACAATAGCTACTCTTATCTTTAAATCCTTTTTTGACCTACCATAAAGAAAAAGTTTCATTTTTTCATCTTTTTCGCTTATGACTACTGCTACATAAAATAATATTCCCATATGCCAAAGCATAAGTGCCGTACAAAATATTCTAGATGCTATATCAAATATTGGCATCATTAGTTCACTAACATCTAAATAATTACCGACAATTATGTCAACTAAACTGAAAATGGTCAATATTCCATCTAATATAACCATATAAGAATATATTTTATTTTCTAAATTGGACATGTTTCTCTTTGAAAAATATACTAAGCATATAAAAATCCAAAACAATAGACAGCAAAATGTTGCTGTAAAAGTAAACATATTCATTTGGCTTATACCTCCACTATTATATAATCTATTATACTACAGTTTGAATTTTTTCAACATAAAAGAAATAGTTTATTCTATTTCTTTACTGTTATTTAATATAAATTTGTCACAATAATCCACCTTTAGTATATCGCCCTCATGAATTTTTTCTTGTAATAAAGATTCTGCAATTAGAGTTTCTATGTTCTTTGTAATATATCTTTTTAATGGTCTAGCTCCAAATTCTTTATTGTATGCCTCTTCTATAATCTTTTCTTTTGCTCTCTCTGTTAATTTTATTAACAACTTACAATTTTTTAGATGTTCATTTACAACATCAATTATCCTATCAAGTACTTCATAGATAACTTCTTTAGACAATGAATTGAAAATAACTATTTCGTCTATTCTATTTATAAGTTCTGGTCTAAATTTAGTCCTCAAGATGTTAAGTACTAACTTGTCTCTTTCCTGATCATTATCATGTTCTAAGATTATATCTGAACCTAAGTTTGATGTCATTATGATTATGGTATTTTTAAAGTCAATCAGTCTTCCTTGTGAGTCAGTTATTCTGCCATCATCTAGTATTTGAAGCAAAATATTAAATACATCAGAATGGGCTTTTTCTATTTCATCGAACAAGACAATTGAATATGGATTTCTTCTTACAGCCTCTGTAAGTTCTCCACCTTCATCATATCCAACATAACCAGGAGGAGCTCCAATAAGTCTTGAAACATTAAATGCTTCCATATATTCTGAGCAATCTATTCTTATCATGTGTCTTTCATCATCAAATAGCTCTGCAGCTAGCGATTTGGCTATTTCTGTTTTACCTACACCAGTTGGTCCCATAAAGATAAATGAACCTATTGGTCTATTTGGATCTTTTATACCCGAACGAGCTCTCATTATGGCATCGCCGACTAATTCAATTGCCTGATCTTGACCTCTTACTCTCTTTTTTAACCTGTCTTTTAATAAAAGCAATTTTTCCTTTTCACCGCTTACTAGTTTAGATACAGGAACATTAGTCCACCTAGATACTATTTCAGCTATATTATTTTCATCTACAATATCTGATAAAACATTATTCTGCATAGTAAGTTTTAATTGTGACAATTCAGCCTCAACTTTAGGTATTTCTCCATGTTTAATTTTAGCAGCCTCATTTAAATCATATTCGTTCTCAGCCTTTTCTAATCTAAACTTTAATTGTTCTAGTTTACTTTTCTTATCATTTATTAAATCCTTAAGATTTTTTTCTTCTTCCCATTTCATGCGCATTTCATCTTGCTGCGATTTGAGCAATTCCATTTTTTCTTCTATTTCTTTTACTCGCGTTTTTGATTGCTCATCTTTTTCTTTTTTCAATGCCTGATGTTCAATTTCTAAAGTCATTATCCCACGATTTATTTTATCTAAGTCTGCAGGAACTGAATTCATTTGCATTTTTATAGTAGCACAAGCTTCATCAACTAAGTCAATTGCTTTATCTGGTAAATATCTATCAGTTATGTATCTATCTGATAAATTTACAGCAGCTATAAGCGCATTATCTCTTATTGTTACACCATGATATACTTCAAATCGCTCTCTTAATCCACGTAGTATTGTTAGTGTATCGACTGTTGTTGGCTCTTTTACTAATATTTTCTGTAATCTTCTTTCTAGAGCTCCATCCTTTTCTATAAACTCACGATATTCTTTTAATGTTGTAGCACCTATTAATCTAATTTCGCCTCGAGCTAACATTGGCTTCAACATATTGCCAACATTCATTGCATTATTTGATCCGGCACCTACAATCATATGTATCTCGTCTATGAACATTATTATGTCGCCTTCTGAGTCTTTTATCTCTTTTAATACCGCTTTAAATCTTTCTTCAAATTCACCTTGATACTTTGCACCGGCGATTAATGCCGACAAGTCAAGTTCCCAAACTCTTTTGTTCTTCAAATCATCTGGAATATCGCCTTTTATTATTCGCTGAGCTAAACCTTCCACTATTGCTGTCTTTCCAACACCTGGTTCACCGATTAAAACAGGATTATTCTTACTTTTGCGCGATAATATTCTAATTAAATTTCTAATTTCTTCATCTCTACCAATAACTGGGTCAATCTTATTGTCTTTTACCGCTTCAGTTATATCACGCCCATATTTTTCTAATGGTTTTTTTGTACTTTCTTCCATATTAGGATACATAGTATCATCCTCCTTTTTCATATATATACTACAACTAATTTTGGCACTTGTCAATATAGAGTGCTAATTATTGAAAACAAAAAAAACCAGAATAATCTAGTTTTCCTACACCTCAAAGCTGTATTTAGCATATAATGTTATTCTTTAACTAATACTTTATCACCT
>CADCQR010000116.1 GCA_902803685.1 uncultured Erysipelotrichaceae bacterium | reverse complement strand
TTTCTTTTTAATAATGTCATTTAATTTATCTGAATTCATCTATAATAATACCTCCATTAATTCAACAACTTCATCTTCAATATCTAACTTTTTAGCATATTTAACTAGTTTTAAAATATCTTTATTTTTGTTTCTAGCATATTCTTTTAATGCTTTAGAATAAATCTCTTTATCCGTACGATTTTTATCTTTGATAATATCACATAATGTTCTTTCTAAATCATAACATTTAACTGTTAGATCATTAATAGTTTTAATATTAATCATTCCAAGTTCAAAAATATCATCTTTAACATATCTTAGTGATACATTTTCATTATTTAATAAATTACCACTATAATTATATGGAACTGTAATATCATAAACTAACGGAATTCGATCAGACATATTATGCAAATATAAACTAGTAGCATGAGAATAACACATATTTTTACTACTTTTAGATAAAATATAGAAATTATCAATTGGATATTCAGGTAATTTATAAATACCAGTTCCAACTCTTTCTAACTTTTTATCATTTACTAAATTGCTTAAAAATGTACTATTAATTTCTAAACTTTCAGTTTCTTTCGTAGTAATATATCCATTATTTTCTTTAGCATAATCTAAAATTTTATCATAATTATTCATATGCGTCATTTCCTTTTTCTAGGAAAATTATAACATCATTCCTTAAAAATGTCAATTTATTGTATTAATGTTATTTTTTTAATTATTATTTTGATATTTTAATTTAAAAAGTAACAAATACAAATATATTATTTATTTATTAAATTATAGATTGGCCAATCATTAAAAATTTCTTTTTCTTTTTTCTTCATGCTTCTATAATGATTATCAAAATTGAAAGAATTATTTACCAAAATATCTACACAACATAAAACATGATAATTGTTTTTATATTCTTCCTTTTCACTAATTGCATTTAGTAACTTTTTATCATTAAATGATAAATTCTTCTTTCTAAATTCTATTTGTTTAGAGTTAATTAAATCAATATCACTTATTCTATTTTTACAAATAATTTGACTTAATTTATCTGCTAAATCTAAATACTTTCTATCATTAAATTGATCATATGCTTTTAAGAAACTTAGCATTAGTATATTAATTGCATCTAATACTTCATCAGTTAATTCAATATTCTTAAAACTTTTAAGAATTATCTTTTCATTAAAATTATTTACATTTAAATATTCTTCAGGTAGCAAATTAGAATAAACACTTGTTTTAATTTCTTTGCCATTACGTATTATTACACATAGAGTATTATCAATCATTTCTTGTGAATAAAAATTGTAAATTTTATTTCCATTAAATACAAGAACGAATATAAATTTATATTTGTTGATATTAATATAGTACTTTTGTAATTCTTTCATATCTTTAGGAAAAATCCCATCATATAAATTCAACAAATGATGTAAATTTCTTAAATCTATGTCACTTAGCTGATCATAATCAATATCAAATTCTGTATTAAAAAATCTAAATAATTTATCAATTTTCTTAAAATAATTGAGTTGTCTATTATAAATATCAATATTTTTGTTTACCATATCAATATCAGTAAAAGGTAATTCAAATTTTACAGTATCAAATATAATATATTGTTTTTTTAAACATTAATAATAAATTCTAAGTCTTTTATTCTTTTTTTAGGAGTACCTTCTAACTTAAGATGAATTTTTCCGCTTAGTAACTCTATTGTAATTGGACCCACAACTAATTCATTACCATCTTTACCCATAACAGTGTATTGAGAATAAAACTTTTTATCATTTACATAAATATTCTTTTTTATTGTAGAAAATGCTTTCCATTCACCTTTAACAGTTGCAACTTCTTCATGGGTACATCTCATTTTTGCATAAGTGTATACATCGGCAGCTTCCAAATATTCTTCATATTCAGATTGTTTTGCAAAAACTTCAAAATTAAGCTCTTCTATATTACTGAATTCTGATTCCTCTATTATTCTCTTATTAGCCTGTCTAATAGAATTTTTATAAAAATTTATACATACATTTTTAAAATTTAATGCTGCATTTTCATTTATTTCCTTCAGCTTTAGTGAAACTGTTTTTTGTTCTTCTTTTAAATTTTTAAAAATTTGATATAAATCAACAGGCAATAGATTACAATAATATATTTTATAATTGTCTATGTCAATAAAATCTACTACGAAAAACAAAGTACCTTTTATTTCTTTTTGATATCCTTTTAGGTATCTAACTTCTATTTGATATGTAAGATTTTGCTTTAGTTCTTGAACATTTCTTCCTTTTATTTGAATATCTATCCTGTTTTCAAAGTCATCTGTAGTTTTACGTTGATTATTATATATCCAAATACTGCCATCCCAAAAAGGTGTTCTGTCATTTTCATCTATATATGCTTTTAAAAATTCTTTATTACGTAAAACTTGATTTTTAATTATATTAGTAGCTGTTTCTTCAATATCAGTCTGTTCATACTACCACTTCCTTTAATTATCTATTATACCACGAAAAAACGCACATTTCTGTGCATTTGTCTATATTTCTATAAAACAATTATAATTAAATAAAACATCATACTTTTTAGTATATTTACTTGTTATTCCTCTTGTTATAGTATGGGTATCATTTATTAGACAGTAAGGTGTATTGGCGTTACCGAAACTCCCTGACCGAAGGCCGTAGTTGATAATTCTACATTACCAACTTTTTCTAAATTAAATATTATTCCCTCCCCTTCACCATTTAAATCAATTCCAGTCTTATTACCAAAACCAAATTTATTTATATAAGAAAATAAGCGTTCTTTCCCTAACATTTGACCAAGCTTGACAAAACCAGGATTACAAGAGTTTTGTAACACTTCTAAAAATGTTTGAGCACCATGCCCGCCAGCTTTCCAGCACCTCAATGTTGACCCATCAACCTTCACACTCCCAGAATCATAAAAATGATCACGATCCAAATCTACAATTTTTTCTTCCACAGATGATGCCATAGTTATTATTTTGAACGTAGCAACCATTTTGATATTATACTAGTAAGGTATAATCGATTAACAAAAAAGCAAGAACCATACTTTCTTGCATAAAAATTAAATTATATATTCTTCATATTCAACTTTTATTTTCATCGCTATTATCATTAATATAATCACGCCATGACCATAAAGGTCTTTCATTTCCTATATCATATGGATAATTAGCTTCCACATTTCTTGAATATGCATTTCGTATTCCGCATAAAGCACACACTACATCAATATTCTGATTATCTGTATTTAGCTTTTTCTCTTCTTTAGTTCTAATAAAATATGAAACTTGAGGTAAATATAAATTTATCCCGCTTGTCCAAAGCCTCATTGAATATAAATATTTATGTTCCTCATAACTTAATTTTGGATCAAATTCGATTTTTTTAAGAACACTTGAGTGATAAAAAATAAATCCATCAAATATAAATGGTGTTTGGTATGGATTTTTAATATTTGAAAAATTAACTGTACTATCATATTCCAACACCGGTAAATAATAATAAAACTGTCTTAATTTCATACTTATATTGAAGTATGGTTGAACATTTTCAAGATTAATATCTTGCACATACCAAACCCAGTTTGTTAACGCCGCCTTATTCCCACAGTTTTTTATATTTTCACACAAATATTTATCCCAATCTTTTAAAAATCGAATACTTGAATCTACAATAGCAACATAATTATCTCCAACGCTAGCTGTTAATTTGTTTACAATTTCTGTATACTTAATATTCTCATTAAAAGAGACAAATTTTTTAATATTCAATTCTTTTATATCATGCTTAGAAGGGTTATTTTTACTTATTGAACCAACTATAAATCTAATTGACTCTTTATTAGCCGCATTTTGTAAGCAATTAGTTATAGACTCTTTGTATTCATTAAATAAATCAACAACTATTACTTCAATAATCTCTTTCTTACTTAAGTTTTTTTCTCTTTCCGCAGCCCTACCATTTATATACGATAATTTTCCAATATATTTTTCATTTTCTGCCTCACCAGTTTCAGCGTTCATGTAAATTATTCTATTATCAAAATCTATACCAGAAAACTTTTCATATTCATCTATTGTCCTCTTTGTACCCATATCGTATTTTTCTAAATAGATTGCATCATTTTTATTATTTAATAATTCTACAAACGCATTCTTTTCTTTTTCCATGGCATTAGCAACTCTTGGAAATTTTTGATTTTTCCTATTATATTGATGATATATATAACTTTGCCCTGAGCTATATACATTCCATCCATAAGTGAATAGCTTTAATGACATAAATAATTCGTCACCATAAAAGAACATATTTTTGTCATGGAGAACTTCCTTATGTAAACCGCTAAACGAAAATAAGTTGCCAGCAGAAATAAAAGCATTTCTTTTATGCTCTTTTTCATCTCCCTTGATTAATGAATTGCAATTAATAGTAGTGAAAGGAGAATCTGGAGTACGAAATTCAGTCACGCACATCAATCCACCATTTGACGGATTATCAAAAGTTGTATCATCCAAAGATAATTTCATCATTTCTTCAGTACATGTCGGAGGATAGAAACTTATTATAGCTTTATCATCATTCAAAGATAAAAGCTCTTCTATTAGTTTAGTATCCCAATGCTTTACAAAGCGCATATGAGAATCAATCTGATAAATATACTTTTCATCATCAATTAATCTTTGACATAGATATCTCGCATAACATGAACCAGTAGCCTCTTTTTCCTTAAGCCACACAACTTTACAGTTTTTTATTTTTTTTAATTTCTCATAATCTTCAACATCATCACTTTGATAACAAACCGAAAAACATACTCTCTCTGGATAATCAGCTTGAATTAAAGCACTGTTTATTGTATTTAATAATTCAGGATCACAAAATGAGGCAATCTCTACTAAAATTTTTTCTGTATTCATATTTAATACCCCTATTCTCTTTCACTATAACATATATTCAATATTTTAGCTACAATTAAGGTATACATTATAAATAAAGCAATTACTATTTTTATTTGATTTTTCTGCATTATGATATTCTTGATTTAATAAATATGGAAAGTATTTTTTTGTTAAACAACCTAATTTTTTTGAGCTATTTGATACATCATTTTGTTCTACAGCAATATTTAAATATATTTCCATACGAATCTTATGTCTATCATCATCTACTTTAAATACAAAAATCTGAGTAACAAAATTTCTTACAAATGTCTCTACCACAGCTCCATCTATCTCTTCTTCTATTGATTTAGCTATATTTTCAAAACTCATCTGATTGATATTTAATATTTTCCTCTGCTCAAACACTTTTTCTTTTTTCTTCTTTAATAACTCTATTTCTTTTTCATATTCTTCAAATTGTACCTTCAAACTTTCCGTACTTAATTTACCTGAAAAAACTAAATCTAGCACCATGGTCTTTTTATTTTCAAACAATTTTATTTTTTTATCAAGTAGATTAAGCTCATAATCGTAATCACAAATATCATTTATATTTTCATATAATCTAAGCATACTTTCTATAAGACTACTTTTATTGATTATAAAAGTAGCCATAATATTTTTGAATATGTTATATAAATCAGACTCTTTAATGATTGGAGAAACGCAAGATTCTAATCCATGCTGCAAATAAAGACCACAACTCCAAGTTGGCCTATTGTTTTTTTTACTTCCACAAGATCTTTGAAAATTAATATTATGTTCACCACAATAAATCTTTGACGAAAAAGGATACTTAACACTACCAGACCAACAATTATTCTTTTTATAATTTTGTGCTCGCATACTTAAAATATAATTTGCTTTATCCCACAATTCTTCAGACACAATAGCTGGCACACTACCATCATCACATTTATATATAACTTGTTCATCGACAGAATTCTTTTTCCTTTTTTTTGTCCTATAATCCAATATCTCATATGTTTTAGCGCGATAGAAGCCTTTATATTTTGGATTTTCTATCATTCTTTTAAGAGAATCCTTATCATATATCCGTCCCTTTTTATTTAGATATCCCTCATCTGATAATATTTTTGCCAACTTATGAAAACCATATTCTCCAGTAGCATAAAGTTCAAATAATTTTCTTACCATTTTTGCTTCTTCTTCAACAATTATTAATTTACAATTATCTTTTCTATAACCAGTTATATTTGATGAACCAAGTACATGTCCTTGACTTATCGCTTTACGGTATCCAAACTTAACACTGGCAGATATTTTCTTTGATTCTTCTTGAGCTATATTAAATAATATATTAAGAGTTAACTCTGAATTTGAGTCAAAAGTATTAAGTGATTGGTTCTCAAAAAATATTCCAACACCCCACTCTTTTAATTTTCTAATGTAGTGAATACTATCCTCTAAATCTCTAGCAAATCTAGAAACATCTTTTGTAATAATTAAATCAAACTTATTTAACTTTGCATCCAGAATCATTTTCATAAATGAAGGACGCTTATCTGCTCTTGTACCAGTTACGCCTTCCTCTACGTAACCAGATACAAAAGTCCATTGATTATTATTTTTAATATAATTCTCATAATACTCTAGCTGATTATCTAAAGAATTAAGTTGAACATCGCTATCTGTTGATACTCGACAATAATAAGTAACGCGTAAAGGAAGATTATAAATCTTCTCACCACAGGATATAGCCGATACAACATCATAATAATTCATTTTATTCACCCCTATTAGCTACGATTGTAAAGATTTTATCATTTTTAATAATTTTTCATTAACTTTTGTATATGTAATATCATCGATAACTTTTCTTTTATATAAATTATTATTTATGATAAGTTGTATTTGTAATTCAGTTACAGTATTTATACGCATTTTGAAATCCTTTCATTACTTCAATATCATTTAATCGTATGCTACAAATATTTAAACATGAGTGTACTTTACATATTGACTTTAGTTAACTTAGTAGCATATTTAACTATAAACAGAATACAAAAAATCAGTTCCATAAAACTGAATTTCATTTTTTTATAAAAAGTTTCCATTAGTCTCAGCACAACATTTATAATGAATTTTTTTAACAACAATATTTCCATAATCAAATAAGACTTTTATAATCTTATTAAATAACTCCAACTAAAATAGGTATTTTTCTATCTACTATTATAAAATTTCAAAGTACTTATCTTTTGCATTTTGGAATACTCGCATACTTTTCATCACAGATGAAATTTATAAAATATACCTAATTAAATCAACTGTTACTAAATGGTATCCACATTCTTAAACGTACTACCTGGCTCATATGATGCCCAAATAGGCAAATTCCTGCTTAATACATCCTGAGGATATTCCCTATAATTATTCGGATCGTAATCAGGCCTAGATGCCATTCCCAAAATTTCACCTGTTTTTGGGTCCATTACTATTGCAAGCGCATTATCTGGTGAAAACATATCAACTATATTATCTAACTCCCTTTCTAAAGATAACTGTATATCCAAATCAATTGTTAACATTATATTCATTCCACTAGTTGGCTCAATATAACTTTGAGCCTTATTCAGTTTATTTCCTTTTGCATCTGAAAAGTATTTTATAGCACCCTTAGAACCAGTTAAATATTTATCATATTGCAATTCTAGGCCAGATAATCCCTGGTTGTCTATTCCAACATACCCCAACGAATGTGACAACAAGTTCTTATATGGATAATTTCTTTTTGACTCTTTTACTAGGTATACGCCATCTAATTTTAAGGCAGATATTTTATCAGCTATCTCAAAAGGTAACCTTCTACCTTCTGGGTGCACCCTCTCTATAGATGTTTCCTTATAAACATGTTTTTTCATATCTTCATATGATATGTTTAAAATATCTGCCAATTGCCTAGTTGCAGTTTCCTTATCTTTTATTTGATTTGGTATGAGAACTAAACTTGTAGTTGTCAAATTATCAGCTAAAATCTTTCCATTCCGATCAGTTATTAGACCTCTATCAGCTTCTACTGGCAATTCACGACTCCAAAGTGATGAAGCATAATCACGCAACTTATTATAGTCAACTACTTCTATAAAAAAAACTCTGATCACAATTACTACAAACATTGCTAGCATAAATAAAAATAATATTTTTATTCGCTTATTAATAATCCTTTGAAACAAAATAGCTCACCTCTATAAATTATATGTTTAGTAAACTATTATTTTCTAAGAATACACGTACAAGTTTATCTAGTAATAATCAGAATATTATAATATTTACATATTTAATTAAGTTATTTTTATACACAAATATAATGAACTAAATTCTTTTAAAAGTATTATCTGAATATTCAATAGATTTCTCAGCAAACATTCTATCCAATTCACTACTATTATCCATTGGAGTACCTTGAACCCTTTCATCTAAAACTTCTATCGCTGGCTGTTGAGCTTTGTTAACTAATGCGGATATGTCATTGTCATTTTCATCTCCAATTTCATGAATATCTACAGTTTGTTCTGGAGTTATCTCCTCCGATACACTTCCTATATCTTTTTCTTGCAAGGCAAACTCTAATCGCCATCTACTATTATTGACTACTTCTCCTGACGTACCTAAATCTCCAGAACTATAATCATCCTGTATTATCGCAGCTTTGTTATCATCACTAATTCCTTCAACTTTAGGTAACTCTAGAGTATCATCCAAATCGTCATCGCTAAACTCTTCAACTTTAGGCAAATCTTCAGTATCACCCAAGTCATCATCAGCACCATAATCACTATTATTAAAATATTTATTAACATTTAAACTTGCTCTATATGTTTTATCCAATAATATAGGGTTATTTACCTTTTGAGAAAATCTTTTTCTAATTAAATCTTTTTGTTCATCCTCTGATAAACCATCTAACTCGCTTGATAACTCTGGATCTAATGAAGATATCATTTCAATTATATTCCACATACCAAAAAGATTCTGCAAATAGTTATCCGTATCATAAAACATTTCATCATTAAACACACTATCATCTCTAGCAAAATTGTAATATGATGAATAGCTTTCATTACACTGATGCGCTTGATCAGTAGTCAAATTTAGATGCTTATACGCAATAGCATTAGCAGCAAGTTTGTTAGAATTATCCCATGTTGGATCACACATATAGTAACCATCTATACCATATTTCTCATCTACCAAATTAACATATAATCTAGCATGTGTTGAATCATCAGGAACTCCCTTATTAACTATAGAATCAATAAAAGCCTGTGATTTTTCAGAAGTGTTCAAAATCCAGTATTTACATGGTATACCTACTTTTTTTAAAAGAGATTCAAGAAGCGATGCATATCCACCACAAACCATATATTTATTTATTAGAATTAAATATGGATTTCTTGACTCATCAGAAGCATATTGATCAAAATTATCATTATCTAAATAATAGCGATAATCTTTTGAAATTACTCTATTATAAACAGCAATGTATTTTTCATATGGACTTAAGTTACTCTCTTTTATGTCAGCAACAATGTCGTCCATTTTTTTATCAAGATTCTTCATTTCTTGTAACGATAAAATTGATACATCTTTTTCAGATTTTATATCCATTGGAACATCGGTATCCAGATTTAAAAAGAAATCTCTATTCTCAGTAAACGTTTTCAAAGGAACATCCACAACACTACCAGGATGCTCTTTTGCCATTTCTAACAACTGAATTAATTCTTCTTCGCTAAAAGATGCCAATTCAACATGCCCAACATTACCAGACAAATCCAAAAATTTTTTACATTTCTCTAAATTCCCCTTTATTTTTAATCCATTTTTAAAGTTTATATTTACATCTTTAAGCTGTGCGAATTCCAATATATTAATAAGGTCTTTCCCACTATATTCACTAGCATATTGATTAGCATCTACATCTATAATTAATCTATTTTGTAATCCATCAGCTACATCATTCAAATTCTTTAAATCTACTATAGGACTTAAATTACTATCAACTAAACTAACATTAATTGTTCTACTCAATACATCAATTGATTCACTATTCTCTAAATAATACCTAAGCGGAATATTTAATTTAGTTCCTGGTAAACTTTTCATACGCTCAATAAAATTTTGAAAATTCGCCGTGTTACAAACAGATCGATAATCACGTATCAATATACTATCAATCTGATCTGTTATATCTAATGCATCTAATATCTCATTTAGATTAGCAACTAATTTTAGCTTCTCTTTTGGCTCTATTTTTATTCCCTTAGACTTGCCCAACTTCAACATATACATTAAATTATTACCATTTTGGACTGGTAAAACTTTTTCTTCACCAATACCATTTTCTAAATCTTTAAATTCCTGTAGTGAAAAAATTACTTCCCCATTTGCCGTTATATTAATTTTTGTATTTGTATCTAAATCACGAAAATAATCTATATTATATGCAAATTGATCAATTCTTATATTTAAAATTTTGCTTGGAAATATTTTTATTTTTTCCAGTACTTTATCAAAAGATCCTTTATCAAAATTAGTAACATTTACTCCTGCCACTATATCACCTAATGAAAAATAATTTAGTATTTCATCAATAGATGCAGCTGGCACTATTGGATTATTAATACCTAATTTATATTCACAATTATGAAATGCCATCAATAAATCTAGCGTTCTTATAAACATATATTTTTCGCCTATAAGTACGTTGCTATAAATTGCATCAAAATTATCTGGATTACATTTAACTTGAATAGAGTCAATATTCCTAATCTGATTTAATTCTATTATGTCAGCACCACTTATATCACGTATACTTATTGGTATATCCGATTCTAATTTACTAAAGAAATCATAATTATTTACATAAGCGGAAGCATCTATGCTTAGGCTAATATACTTGTTATCCTTAAATTCAGTTAAGAACGCGCTAAGTGATTCAGGGGTAAATGATAATAATCTTACATTAATTCTTTTAAGAGAATCGTTTTTTACTACTCTTAAAAATGAGGCACAAGCTTCCAAATTATCACAAATTTCTAGACTACTATTAACATCAAAAACTAGATTTACACCATCAAATTCACCCAGTCTTGCTATTTTTGTAAATTCAATCTCTTCATTGTCAGTACTGAAATACAAATTCAAATTTTTTTCACCGTAACTGGCTTTTTTTAGATCTTCTAAACTTACTATAGGTTTATATCCGCTACCTAAATCAACAGGATTACATATATTTATAGGCACACTGATTGCTTTGCGATTAAAATAATCAATATTATTAATATAATCATCCAAAGTTATGTTGAACGTGACATGACTTAATCCATTAGAATTTTCAAGCAGTGAATCAAACTCTTCTACATCAAAGGAATCTAATGATATGGAAATATCAGAGTCACAAATTGCCAATAAGTCTTTACATATTTTACATTCAACTGTTGCTTTAATAAAATTATCAGATGATATTTTTATACCATTCATTTTAAGTATATCAATTAATCCTGGCACATTTAACAATATTCCATCTTTTACTTTAACTTTTTTTATATTTAAATTCGGATTGCTTAAGAAACCATAAACCAAGCGGTCCACTTCAGATGTGCTTGAGCACTCTAATACATATGACTCTCCTTCCTGCAAAATATTAAAACCACGATTATCTGTGCCAATAGAAGAGGAACGTGACAAATCAGTATTTCCCTTCTTAACATATGCATTAAGCAAATCTGCCTTACGATTAGCATTTAATAAAAAAAAATATGGCATTACTTTTTGAATTTCTATTATGCCTTGTTCATAACTATAAACAAGCTCCCTGCAAAAATCATCTTGACTATATTCAGGCATTGCCTTTAATTCTTCAAT
>CADCQR010000115.1 GCA_902803685.1 uncultured Erysipelotrichaceae bacterium | reverse complement strand
ATGAATCTATCATTGAAATTCCTTATATTAATACTGGTTCAGAAATAACAGATGATATGCAAGATATTGAAACAACAACTGAAGATAGTTATAGTGGCGGCGATGAACCTGTAATTGAAATTTCTTATGATAGCGATGGTGATAATATGATTGATAGTAATGATATTTCAGCACATGAATCTTATTTTGAAGATCCTATAATAGAACCTCTTTCAGTTGATGATACTACAGATAATAATAATAATTATATATATGCTGAGGATTATATCGAAAAAGAATTATATGATGACAATAGCAAAGCATATGAAGAAAATTATGATGACCCTAATAACGATGTATATGAAGAGAATTATAATCCGACTACTATATCCTATACTGACATTAATGCTGATCAAACTAATATACAAGAGAAAAGGAATAGCATAGGATACGAATCAGTGGATAAGTCTGGACCATTATTAGAAGAAATTCCAAGACTTGGTACGGAAATAGATGATGATGATAACGAGTTTGACATTCCAGACTATGAAGAATAAATAAAAATTATTAATTTCAATTATAGGATGTTAGTGCTTTTACGCACTAACATTTTTTTTAATATATTTAATATATAAGAATTTATAAAAAGACATCATTAAATTAGATAAAAAAAGACTGATTTAAATCAATCCTAAAAAATAAACTTATTTATAATTGTACAGTTGAAAGAAATAATTCTTATTTAGTCAAGTCCCTTAACTAATTCTAAAATATCATCATTAATTTCTTCCACAGTTCGAATATGACCGTCCTTTGTACATTCAATTCTATCCCAATTATATAATTGGCTTAATTCTATATAGGCTTCTTCAGCCAATTTCAATTGTTCGTAGTCTTTTTCATATTCATCTAGTTGTTCTCTATCTCTAGTTTTGTTTAATTCTACAGCATTTTTATATGGCATGTGTAAAAATATGGTTTTATCTGGTTTTGGCAACCCCAACAACCAGTATTCTAATTTATCAATCCATTGATACATATTAAATCTTTCATCTTTATCTTTTATCTTACTTCCTTGATAGGCTAAATTTGATGTCGTATATCTATCTAAAATAACATAATAACCTTTATCTAGATACTCTTGTATCTTTGACATATTATATTTTCTATCGGCTGCATAATACAAGCAAACAACATGTGGATCAACAGAAACTGCGCCTTCACTAAAAAACGTCTCTCCAAACTCTGGCTTTCCCAGATATGGCCCGCCAACTATTTTTCCAGTTGGACTTTCGTACATTGGAAATCCAAACTTTATACACTTTTTGCCTAGCTCTTTTAAACGTTTCTCCAATAGCTTTGATTGAGTCTCTTTTCCAGTCCCGTCAGTTCCTTCAATTACAATAATCTTTGATGCCATTATTATCACCCCTATCATATAGTACTTAGTGTGTGTAATAATCTTTATTTAATAATATCAAATTTTACATTATTTTACAAGCATTTGTTTGCTATTCCATGATATTATTATCGTTATCAAATGGAACTAAAATGCACTTTCTAGATGCAAGATAATCGCACATATGAACAAAGTTTTGATATTTTGTCTTGGGCTTTTCTAGCACCTCATTTCCATTATAATCAGTTATCCAGGGACCCATGTGAGTCTTTATAACATCACCCATAAAGATAATTTCTTCTTCACTTAATTCTTCTAGTTCGCTGGACTTTTCTTTTAAAAATTCCGCCATTAATATAGGATGATCAAATCTAGTATATTTTTCCCTGTTTATCCCTAGTTTTAAACCATCATGTACAAGAAGAGCCACAAGCATTAAATCTTTTTCAACGCTTGTATATTTGTCACCTATAGCTGGGTCAACTAACAATTCATAACCTATTCTCATTGCCGCCTTTGAATGCCTTAATAATCCACCATCTCCTTGTGCATATTCCGGATGATACTTGCCGGTTGATGCTGCTGCCACTTCAAACCAATATTGTGGTAAAAGTTTTACTATTTTTAAACAAGCAATCCTTATTCTATCATTCTCTATACACCCTAGCTCTTGTTTGAACATGCTTTCATAATTCATTATTTTACTACCTCTTTTTCTAACAATTTCAAAATTATACTATTACTAATATACCACATATGTTCCTGTATGAACAATTTATCATCAGTAAGTACTAACCATCCTTTTTTTACTAAATCAGAATAGTCATATATTTCTTTTAATTTTATTTTATATTTATTATAAAAATCATTTAAGTCAATACCATCTTTTGTTCTAAGGTTCATAATTATTTCATAGTATATCTTATCTTTAATATTTAAAAATTCTATTCCATCATCTTTTACATAGTCACTTAATAAATATTTGGTAATTGATCTGGTTTTTTCATATCTGACATTGCCTTCATAACCTGAGGCTCCTAAACCAAATCCATAATACTCCTCGTTATGCCAGTACTTTAAATTATGTTTAGAGCGATAAGCTTGATTTCTTGCAAAATTACTTATTTCATAATGGTCATATGTACTTAGCTCATTGCAAATGAGGTCATACATTTCACAATCTAAATCCTGATCAATATTATTTATCTTATTTAAATATAATTTTGTATGTTCTTCTATTATCAATGAATATGTAGATATATGTGAAATATCTAATGATTTTACAAAATTCAAATCTTCTTTTAATATGGCTATAGTCTCTCCAGGTAGTGCATATATTAAATCTATGTTTATATTGTTGATTCCTTTGCTTTTTAAATATCCAATTATTTTCTTTACTCTTTCTTTGTCTATCTTTCGCTCCATGACAGCTAGCTTTTCTGGATTTATTGATTCCAAACCGAAGCTTATCCTATTGATTCCATACTTCACTAACATATCTATTTTACGATAATCGATTGATTCAAAATTACACTCAATTGTACACTCTGCGTTTTCAGCTAAATTTAGTCTTTTTCTTATATTACTTAATAGTTTTTTTAGCTGACTTATGCTTAAACAACTTGGCGTACCTCCCCCTATATATAGGGTATCAATTATTTCACCATTATATGATGATACAATTTCTTTATCAAGTTCATCTAAATACTTATCAACTATATCTTTTTTATATAATATCTTGCAGAAATCGCAATATGAACAAATATTAGCACAAAATGGTATATGAATATAACAGCCTATTTTCTTGGCATAAGACATTATTTATTATCTCCTGTTGTAGAAAGAATTGATAAGAATGCCTCCTGAGGTACTTCAACACTTCCTATTTGTTTCATCCTCTTTTTACCGGCTTTTTGTTTTTCTAATAATTTTCTTTTTCTTGTTATATCTCCACCATAACATTTAGCTAATACATCTTTTCTTAGTGCCCTAATTGTCTCCCTTGCGATAACATGCATTCCAATAGCAGCTTGAACAGGTACTTCAAATAACTGTCTTGGGATAATCTCTTTAAGTTTTTCTACAATTATCCTTCCCCGTGAATAAGCAAAATCCTTATGTACTATAACACTTAAAGCATCTACTATCTCTCCATTTAATAAGATATCCATCTTAACTAAATTACTTTCTTTATAACCGATTAGCTCATAGTCAAATGAAGCATAACCTTTTGTGCAACTTTTTAGTCTATCAAAGAAATCATAAACTATTTCTGACAATGGTATTTCATAATTTATAGTAACTCTACTTGTATCTAAATAATCGATATTAACAAAAGTACCTCTTTTATCCTGACATAGTTCCATTAATGGCCCGATATATTCACTTGGAGTAAATATACTACATTTAACATAAGGTTCAAGTGTTTGTTTTACAACTTCTCGTCTAGGCATTTTAGCTGGGCTATCTACTAATATCTTTGTACCATCTGTTAATATAACTTCATACACTACAGATGGACTGGTTGCAATCAAATCAATATGAAATTCTCTTTCTATTCTTTCTTCAATTATCTCCATATGTAGTAAACCTAAGAATCCACATCTGAAACCAAATCCTAGTGCTTTTGAAGTCTCTGGCTCAAAAGTTAAAGCTGCATCATTAAGTTTTAGTTTTTCTAAAGCTTCTCGCAAATCTTCAAATTTATTTGATTCTATTGGGTATATTCCACAATATACCATTGGTTTCATCGGCTTATATCCTGGCAATTTTTCTTGCGCTGGATTATTGTTATTCGTTATAGTATCTCCGACATGAACATCTTGTATACTCTTTATTGAAGCAAATAAATAACCAACTTCACCAGCTTTTAATGATTCTACTGATTCTTCTTTAGGTGTATTTATTGATAAACCTACTACATCATAAACTGCACCAGTTTCCATCATTTTTATTGAGTCACCGATTTTAACTTCACCTTCTACTACTCTAATACTTGTAATAACTCCACGATATGCATCAAATAAGCTATCAAATATAAGTGCTTGTAAAGAATTAGCTTTATTGCCTTTAGGAGCTGGTATTACCTCTATAATTTTCTTTAACAATTCTTCAATTCCAATTCCTGTTTTAGCTGAAGTTAATACTACTTCTTCTTTTTCAAATCCAATATTCTCCAGTTCTTCTAATACTTTTTCTACATTTGCTGAGGGCAAATCTATTTTATTAATTACTGGTATCACTTTTAAATTGTTATCTAATGCTAAATAAAGATTAGCTAAAGTCTGAGCTTCTATACCCTGAGCAGCGTCAACCACTAGTAAAGCCCCTTCACAAGCGGCTAGTGAGCGTGATACTTCATAAGAAAAGTCGACATGCCCCGGTGTATCAATCAAATGTAGATAATACTCTTGGTTATTATATTTATATTTTAGTTGAACGGCATTAAGTTTTATGGTTATGCCTCTTTCTCTTTCAATATCCATAGAATCAAGAGTCTGTTCTTTAAGTTCTCTTTTATCCAACGCTCCTGTTTTTTCTAATATTCTATCTGCCAAAGTACTTTTTCCATGATCTATATGTGCTATTATACAAAAATTTCTGATATTTTCTTGAATCATCGATGATACCTCCGTCACCTAAAAAGTATAACAAAAAAAGAAGAATATTTCTACTCTTCCTAGTATTCTTAATAAAATAT
>CADCQR010000114.1 GCA_902803685.1 uncultured Erysipelotrichaceae bacterium | reverse complement strand
CTTTGTAGAAAAGAATCTTTATATAACAATAGGGTTGCGTATATTATAAAAATATCAAAAATTTGTAGAAGATTGGATATTATTTTATAATAATCTCATGGATTAATTTAAAAAATCGGGGAAATAAGTTCCCGTTTTTTTGTGCGTACTATTTGAGATAACTTTAAATGTTAAACACGTTTTCTTTCTTTTCTAACTTTTTTCTTTTTTAAATTTACAATTTATGATATTATTTTCAATAGAGTAGGGTACGTGTTTGGAGGACTTATGATCGTTGATATAATTAATAAGAAAAGATTAGGTAAAACTTTGACATATGAAGAAATTGACAAATTTTTTAATGCTTATTTAGATGGCGCAGTTAAAGATTATCAGATGAGTGCTTTACTAATGGCAATTTGTATAAATGGTATGACTGATGAGGAAGTTTTTGCGCTTACTAAAGTTTTTATTGATAGTGGCGATGTTTTAGATTTTGATGGCACTATTGATACAATGGTTGATAAGCATTCTACAGGGGGGATTGGAGATAAAACAACTTTAGTAATAGCTCCAATTGTTGCAGCTTGTGGCGTGCCGGTTGTAAAGATGAGTGGTAGAGGTCTGGGTTATACTGGGGGTACTATTGATAAACTTGAAAGTATACCGGGATATAATATAAATTTGACGGAAGAGCAAATAATAAAACAGATTGAGAAGATAGGCGTAGTAGTAACTGGTCAGACAACTAATTTGGTTCCTATGGATAAGGTAATTTATGCTTTGAGAGATGTATCCGGGACTGTATCTTCAATACCTTTAATTGCGTCTTCCATTATGAGTAAAAAAATTGCTGGCGGAGCGGACTGCATTCTTATTGATATAAAAGTTGGAGACGGGGCTTTGTTATCTACCAAAAAAGAAGCTAAGGAATTGAGTAGATTACTTAAGGCTATTGGGAAGATTTATCAGCGAAAGGTTATAACTATTATTAGTGACATGAATGTTCCTTTAGGTCGTGCTATTGGCAATGCTTTAGAAGTGCGTGAGGCCATGGATATTTTACAAGGAAAAGAGGTTAATAATAATTTATATAGTCTTTGTCTGCAACTGGCTGCAATAATGGTAAGTCTTGGCAAAAAAATAGATATGGAACAGGCTGAAAAAGAGGTCAAAGAGGCATTAAATAAAGGAAGTGCCTATCAAAAGTTTTTGGAGTTAGTTAAGACACAAGGTGGAAGAATTAGTGAGCTTAAAATCAGTGAAAAAAGAAAATTTATAAAATCTTCTGTTGATGGTACTATTATAAATATTGACGCCTTAGAACTAGGAAAATTGAGTGTTGCCTTAGGTGCTGGCAGATTATCTAAGGAAGATAATATTGATTATGATGTTGGCATTAGATTAAATAAACTAGTTGGTAATAAAGTAAAAAAAGGTGATGTTTTAGCTACTATTTATTACCATAAAAATTTTGAACTGCCTAGATTAGATAAAATTTTTTCTATTGAGTGAAATATTTGTTTAAAAATTATTAAGTTATGTTATAATAAAAATGTAAAGGTAAGGTGTATATAATGGAGAAAATTTATATGGAACAAGATGAAGAAAAACGTAAGAAAAGAACTTTTCGTTCTAGTATATCTGTAATGATGTCATTTGTTTTAGCATTTGTGACCATGGTATCAGTTATA
The DNA here is from genome assembly GCA_902803685.1 of uncultured Erysipelotrichaceae bacterium. The sequence goes on along the minus strand of CADCQR010000114.1, from coordinate 3,074 downwards.
GCATATAGCTTTGATAAAATTTCATTTGCTCTTCCTGCTGAGACTACATCTGAATTTCCAGATACAATAAAGACTGGTACCGAGTCATCTGACGATATGGTAGTTAAGGGAAAAACAGCGACTACACAAATTAGGTTGCATACCGCTACAGTAAATGGTAAGACTGAATATGTATATTGTATAGAGGCAGATTTAGGAATTGGAGCTAATACTGACTACAAAAAGGATAAGAAAATAGAGGATAATGGATTGTTGTTTTTACTTACTTATTTAACTGGCTCTAATTACAGTATAGTTGATTCTAGCGGAAATGATTTGACTAGTGAGAATGGTAAAAAAGCGGCAGGTTGGATTAAACAAACTGCTATTTGGGTATACCAACATGAAGTTGGAGCTGTTCATAATACTGGTGATGGTTTTTTTGATGACGCCGCTATCGAAAAAGTAAGGCATGAAACTAATTTGTATTTACTATCATCTGGTGTTGATCAAACTTCTATTTTAAATACAGGTACTACTCCTATTTATGATTCTTGTAAAGTAAATGGTAAGACGATTAATGAGCTGATAGCTGATGCTAAAAAGATTCATAATGGCACTCTTTCGTGGAATAGTGATTTTACTTTAAATGTTCAGAAAAAATCTGATACAATTTCATTATCTAGTGATAAAAAGTATTATCAGTCAGACGTTATTACCGTTAGTGGAAACGCTGGATTTTTAGGTTTTAAGGTTAGTGTTGAGAGTGATGTTACAGGTGTTCAAATAGTAGATTTATCTGGTAATGAGATTACTGATTTGGATAATTTATCTGCTGGTACTCAATTTGTAGTTAGAGTTCCTAAGGATAAAGTTGGTGATTCTAAAAAGACAATTAAGATACAGATAACAGGTGCGTTTAAAGGTAATGTCGCATATAGATATTTTTATGAGGATATGCAATCTGTTGCATATACTGGTGATTATGTTAAGCATGAGGTGAAAGGTACTGATATTGAAATTGTTCCAATACCTGATACTGCATCTAGTGCTGCTCAATCTATTTATTTAGTTGGACTAATTATATTATTAACTGGTGTGGGAATTATTTATGCAAATATCAAACCAAGAAAAAGTACAATCTAAAAAAAGATTCAATATGAAAAAGAGTCAGATATTACTTCTAGGCTCTTTACTTGTATTTTGTGGTTTTATTCTCGTTGGGTGGAATGATTTTATGGCTTTGAGAGAAGAAGTTTATTCGGATCTTAAGATTGAAGTAGTTACAGGTGATGAAGAAACACAGTCCATTTCTGTAGTCCCTGTTGCTAATAACTTGACAAATGATACTCAGGAAGTAGTTCCTGAAGAACCACAGAAGCCTAAAGAAGCACCTAAAGTTAACTATGATAAATATTTAGGAGTATTGGAAATACCTAAAATAAGCTTAAAACGTGGTTTTTATGAAGTCGGCAATAAATATAATGATATTAAATATAATGTAACAATTGTTGGTGGTTCTGATTTGCCGGACGTTGAAAAGGGAAATTTGATTTTAATGGCTCATTCTGGAGATGCTTATATTTCATTTTTTGCTTATTTGTGGAAATTAAATGTTGGTGATATGGCTTATGTAACTTATAACAAAGTTAAATATAATTATAAGATTGTTGATATTTATGATGTTCCTAAAATAGGTCAAGTTACTATAAGAAGAGATTATGATAAAACTACGATGACTTTAATTACATGTACTAAAGATAATGATCATTCTCAAACTGTATATATTTTAGAGCAAGTTTAGAAGGTGATATTTGTGAATTTAACTTTTTTTGAGAAGGTGAAAACTTTAATTCAATACTCATTTTCTTCAATATTGTCAGTTGAATTACTTGTATTTAGTATTTTACTATTTGCAATTTTAGTTGTTAATATGAAAGCTCGTAATAAATTTATTACTTATAGTTTAATCGGTATTTATATTGGCCTTTTGATTGGAGCTGTTGTTGCCTATGATGAGTATGTTATTTTATGTGTAAAGACTTTGTTAAAATTAGTAATTTCTTATGTTTGTTTTCCTACTACAGTAGCATTTTTCTTTACGATAGTATTTATAACAATTGTTATGATATATAGTTTTCTTAGTAGTAAACTTAGTGCTTTTAAGAAGATTTCTAATTATTTATTCTTTTCTATAATGTACTTTTTCTTTATTTCTTTTATTTCACTTGTAGCATATCATAATATTGACTTGGATAGTAATATTGCTTTATATACAAACGATTATGTTTTGGTTATTGTTCAAGCTAGCAATATTTTATTGATAATATGGTTTGTTTATACTTTTTTCTATAGATTATATAAGTATTTTCAAAGATTTGATTGATGACATTTTATAATAATTATTTATCAAATTATAGCTTATTTTTATAAAATAGACTATATTTGTGGTTACGTAAAAATAATTCCAGATAAAAATGGGTTTGTGATTTTCACAGATGAAGTTGTAAGGTAAATGTAGACATCTATATTTTAAATAAAATAATGATTGTGATTATAAGGTGGACAGCAGATTAAAATGTAAGTTAGGCAAATATTGAAGTCTAGAAAAAAATAGTTCTATATTATATAAAAAATGAAATAGGATAGATAAATTTGAAAAATTGTTATTTCCATAGTTTAAATGTTTAATTGGTTTATTCTTATTAGGAAAGAAATTCATTGGTTAAATATTTTATCAGAAAAGTTTAACATAAATTGATAGCCTTAATATAAAATTAATAGTTGATATAATAATGAACGATACTTAATGAAAGAATGTAAGTTTGTTAAATAAAACAATTTTGAAATTATAGTGATATTAAGGCAGAATATTGAATAAGTCATATGTAGAGTAATGTGCATATCAGAAAGTGGGTTATTGAGTGTGTAAAAAATTCTGTGTAAATAGAAAATCTTTCCATGATAAAATAAAAGAAATGGAGAGATTTTTATTATGAAAGAAAAAACAAAAGAAAAGTTATTTGAAAAATATTATATGTATGCTATTATTTAGATAGTAAAAGAAGCAAGTTTAAAACTTACTTCTAATCATG
>CADCQR010000113.1 GCA_902803685.1 uncultured Erysipelotrichaceae bacterium | reverse complement strand
TAACTAAGTTTGGATTAATTGGTGCTTTTAAAGCAGGACATATACCTGGTAAAGCACCTGTAGGTTATATTAAAATTGATAAAAAGCTACATCCAGATCCAACTACCAAAGAAGTAATTGAAAGAATGTATGATTTATATTTAAAAGGGAATAGTTATCAAACAATAGCTAATATATTTAATAAAGAGAACTTACTTAATAAAGTATGGAGAGATTCTACAATACTTAAAATGATTAGAAATCCAATTTATAAAGTCGATTATATAGTTAATAAAGGTAAAAAGGATGAATGTTATTATGATAATGTAGTTGATCCAATTGTATCTAAAGAACTATGGGAGTCATGCCAAGGACAAAAACTGAGAAATTCTAGAAACTATTCTAGAAGAAGAGATTATTTATTTGTTCAAAAGATAATATGTCCAAATTGTGGAAGAATACTTGCGTGTAAGGCACCTGGTGCTAAGAAAAAGAAATATATTTATTATAAATGTAAGGATTGTAATACTTTTGATGTTAGAATACTTTTTAGGACACAAAATTTTGGACACTGTGGTATAATATGTACCACTTGTGAAAGGAGTTTTGTATCATGGAAAGGACATACAAAAAATATGATGAAGATTATAAAAAGAATATTGTTAAGCTAGTTGAAGGTGGCAAACCAGTAGCTGATATTAGTCGTGAATATGGCTTAGCAAGAAGTGCTATATATTCTTGGGTAAAGAAATATAGGACTATTACTACATCAACTGGAGAAATTACCAGTAACGATGAGTTAGATAAAATTAGAAAAGAAAATAGATTATTAAAAGAAGAAAATGAAATCTTAAAAAAGCCATGGCCATATTTACGAAAAAATAGAAGACAAAATTAAATTTATTAATGATAATAAAGATGAATATAATGTCAGATTACTTTGTAAATGTTTGAAAGTATCTAAAACAGACTATTACTACCATTTAAAGAATCCAGTTAATAGTTATACAGAAGCTAACGTTAAATTAGATGCTCAAATATTAGATATATTTTATGAATCTAATATGAGATACGGCTCTCCTAAGATTACTAAAATACTTAAAAAGAAAGGCTTAAATGTCAGTCAAAAAAGAGTTGCAAGACGTATGAAAAAACTTAATATTAAAAGCATAACTGTTAAAAAACTTAATCATAGTGGAAGTAAAAAGACAACTGATGATATTAATAGAAAAAACCTTTTAAATCAAGACTTTAAAGCTGACAAACCTGGATTAAAATGGGTCGGAGATATAACATACATTTACACTGTTGAATATGGCTGGACTTATCTGGCTATAGTTATGGATTTATTTGATTTAAAAATTATTGGTTATGCATATGATATTCCTATGACAGATGACTTAGCGATTGAAGCAATGAAGAAAGCAATAGTTAATAGAACACCATCTGAATGATTAATATTTCATTCAGATCAAGGAAGCCAATATATTTCTAATGATTATGAAGAATTACTAAAATTATTCAATATTAAACATTCTTATAGTAAGAAAGGATACCCCTATGATAATGCAAGTATGGAAAGTTTTAATTCAATTATAAAAAAAGAAGAAGTTAATCATAAAGTGTATAGAACATTTGAGGAGGCAAAAATATGCATATTTGAATTTATTGAAGGATGGTATAACACAAGACGAATACATAGTAGTTTAGATTATATGACACCTTTAGAAAAAATGAATAAATAACAGAAAGAATGCTTATCTTTTTAGAAGAAATAATGAAATTTAAGCAGCTTGCTGCGAAAAATGAGGTATTTCTTCTAAAAAAAATCGCGGCCCCGCTCCACGCATAAGTATAAAATTAAAAAATAATTTGTCAAAAAAAGTGTCCCAAAACTTGACATAAATCCAACTTTTTAAAAATTAAAGCAAATTCCTAATATATGAAAAAAATCGCCTATGCAGACGATTATTTCGTTTTGCATAAATTAGTCACTATGTCTTGACAAAATTCACCCTTTTATAATCAAGTGATGCTTTATGTGAAATATGTCTTCTTTAATTAACAAAAAAATACCAACTTCTTTTAGAAATTGATATTTTCTATATTAAATCCAAGACTACAAAAATCTGGACAGATTTCTCAATGGTGCATGTGAAGGGACTTGAACCCATACATAGTTGCCTACTGCGGATTTTGAGTCCGCCGCGTCTACCATTCCGCCACACATGCATACAAAAAGATTATAACATAAAAATACTTTTTTGCAACAAAATTATAATTATATTGCTAATTTATGCTAAAAAATTTGATTATTAGCCTTCTTCAGTATACTTTGAAGTATATAAATCCTTGTTATCGTCATCAGTAGATATATCTTTTTCTACAATCTCATCAACATTCGGTAAATCAGCTTTTGAAGATAATCCAAAATAATCCAAAAAATCACTCGTCGTATCATAAAGAATAGGCCGTCCTGGCAAATCACTACGACCAACTTCCTTAATGAATCCCTTGGCTACAAGTTTTCTAATTATAGAAATAGTACTAACACCTCTCATAGTATCAATCTGAATACGTGTTATAGGCGAATTATATGCAATAATTGCCAAAGTTTCTAAACAGGCTTGACTTAAAACGTTAGTTTCTGGATTTTCTAGTAACTTATGATAATAATCCTTATGCTCTTTTTTAGTTGTTAATTTGAATCTATTACCCAAAAAATCAATTCTAATTCCTCTGCCCTCATCTTCATAATCTTTTTTTAAAGAAGATAACAATTCATGAGATTCACTTTCTTGTATATCCAAAACCTCTTCTATCTGATCTAAAGTAAGTCCATCTTCACCAACCACAAATAAAAGTCCTTCTAAAATAGCTTTTTTATTCATAATCAACCACTACCTCACATTCAATATCACCAAAATTAGAGCTTTGTCTTATAATTAATTCTCTTGCCTTTGCCATCTCAAGAATCGCTAAAAATGTAGCAACTACATATTCTTTAGTATTACAAGAAAACAGTTCAAGAAAATTAACTTTGCGTCTTCTTCTTAAAATATTCATTATTTCATGCCTTCTAGATGATATGCTAATCTCATTTAATGTTACCTTAGTATTTACTGGCTTATTTTCCTTTTTTCTAATCAAATAATTTTTAAGTGCTTCTACCAAATCATCTACTTTGTAATCAACACTTAATATAACACCGCCATCGGTATAATTAGAATAATTCTCAGGTGTCTTTGTATATACCATACTTCTCAATTTTTCCTTTTCCTGTAGAACCTTAGTTATATCTTTATATGCTTGATATTCCAACAAACGATTTACCAAATCTTGCCTAGGATCTTCCTCTACTTTCTCTTCCTTTTCTTCTAATAAGGTATTCGGTAAAAGTAATTTTGATTTTATTTCAATCAGTTCAGATGCTAGAACTAAATATTCAGAAGCAACTTCTAAATTCATTTTCTCCTGAGCATCCAAATAATTTATATACTGCTCAGTGATACTCTCTATTTCAATATCCATAATATTCATTTTAGATTCTTTTATTAAATGAAGAAGTAAATCTAAAGGCCCTTCAAACTCATTTATCTTAAATTCAATTACAGTGTTACAACTTGTAGACATAAATACCTCCACACATAATAAAAATGTCAAAATAATATTCCTCTAACTTACTATTAAATTATAACACTGATATAACAAAATAGTAAATCAAGGAAAATGATATAAATAAGAAAATAACTTAACTTATTGCATTAATAAAATATTTAATGTTATGATGTAGTTATGAAAAAATTTAATATGTTAGATGAAATTTTTATTTGTGAAAACTGTGGAAATAATGTAGAAAAAGCAAAATATACTGCTAGAGACCACTGCCCTTATTGCCTATATTCTAAACATGTTGACATTAATCCAGGAGATAGAGCAAATAGTTGTCAAGGTTTATTAAAACCAATAGGAATAGAAAAATACAAAGATACATATAAAATATTATATCAATGTTTAAAATGCAGACAAACACACAAAAATATTATCGCCAAAGACGATAATATGGACGAGATAATTAAAATATCTAAAATAAGTTAATATCAATACGATAATCGTATTGTTTTTTAATGTTTTGGTCTAAATACTAAACTAAATATAAATGAAAAGACTATTGCACATGTTATACCAACGGCCGTTAAATCAAACATACCCATAAATATTCCCATAAAACCATAAAGTTCAGTCTTAGACATAGCACCATGTACTAAAGAGTGGCCAAAACTAGTAATTGGCAATTGCGCTCCGCCACCAACATAAGTAATTATTTTATCATAGACACTACCAATATCCAGAGCGGCACCAATAACTACAAATAAAGATGTTACATGCCCCGGTGACCAATTAGTTACATCTAAAATTACTTGTGCAATTAAACACAATAAACCACAAAATATAAAAGATCTAAACAATAACATCAAATAGCCTCCAAACTAATTGCATGGGCAATAGAATAAATATTTTCTCCTTGATGAATAATTGTAGGTGAGAACAAGGCTCCAGTAGCAATTAATAAAACTCTTTTCAATTTCTTTATCTGCAACATTTTATAAACATAACCAAAATTTACCAAAGCGCTACATACAGGACCAGAACCACCAGCATGTACTTCCTTTTGACTTTCTAAATCATAAAGCATTACCCCGCAATCATTATAGTTAGATAATTCATAACCAGCATCTTTCATCAAGTCTATAACAATATCTTTACCATATATTCCTAAATCGCCAGTAAGAATTAAATCATAATATGAAGCATCTCTACCAGTCTCTTCAAAATGTGAAGTTAACGTAGAAAAAACCGCAGGTGCCATAATTCTTCCCATGTCATTAACATCGTTTTGTTGATAATCAACAATTTTTCCTAATGTAGCACACTCAACCTTAATAGATGATTTAAGATTTGACAACAAACAGGTCGCTGCTCCAGTTGATGTAAATGTGGCACTATCATTTTTGGGGGCACCATATTCCACAGGATTCCTAAACTGCTTTTCAGAAGCAGAATTATGACTAGAAACTTCAATTAAAGCATTATTACAAAACTTTCCATCAATAAAGTTAGATCCTATAATCATTCCCAACACACTACTACTACACGCTCCATAAACTCCAATAAAGCTCTTCCCCATACCACAACTTCCATATGTTGAAGCAGTTATTTGATTCAATAAATCCCCACCAATAACTAAATCAATCTTTTCTTTTGATAACCCTTTTTTCTTTAAAAGTATATCGATTGCATCCTTAACTGACTTTATTTCAGCCAATTCAAAGCTTTTTTCCCCAAAATACATATCATCATAACTTTTATCAAAGAATTTCTTTAATGGCCCATCATTTTCTACTGGTCCACAAACTGTACTAGTGCCATTTAGAAAAACATTACTATAATTAAAAGTCATACTAACCTCCTATTAAATATCTAATCATTCCAAATATCCAAGCAGAAAATACTCCATAAACAATAACAGTACCAGCCAACTTAAATGCGTTTGAACCAACACCATATATTAACCCTTCTTTCCTATAATCCATAAATGCACTTGTCATAGAATGTGCAAAACCAGTAATCGGCAATAATAATCCACTCTTACAAAAAACAACTATTTTATCAAAGAAACCTAGTGCAGTAAAAAAAGACGCACTAATAATAAAAATCATAATCATATAAGTAGAAGCGACTTGCCTAGATAAGCTAAAAATCCTTATTAATAACTCGATTATTCCCTCACCAACTAAACCTATAACACCACCACTTATAAAAGCAACTATTGCATTCTTTAACAAATGCTTATCAGCTTTATGATCATCAGCAATCTTATTATATTTATTAATGTCCATCTCAATCACCATTCTTATTATTAACAAAAAAACTTAAGATTATACTCTTAAGCTATTCTTCTTTTTAACTTTTGTAAAATTTTACTTTCCCTTCTCGAAACTTGAACTTGAGTTTCTCCACGCTTTTTACTAATTTCTGTTTGTGTTAAACCATTAAAATACCTATCAATTATTAATTCATGTTCTTCAGGAGTTAGTCTTTTTAGTTCATCCCTCAAATCAATAAGCTCTTCATTTATCCCCTCTTCACAACTAAATACATTATACAAATCATTATCATCATCGTACACATAATCCAAACTTTGCACATTTTGTGTAACTAACATAGCTTCATCTATTTTATCCTCTTCTATATCTAAAAATAATGACAACTCTTGATTAGTAGGATTTCTTCCCAGCTTTTGGGTCATAATATCTATCGCCTGATTAATGCTTTTCTTAATTCTAATTATATCTTTGCTTAATTTAACGGACTTACTCTCCCTAATATATGATGTAACTTCACCCAATATAAAATAATAAGCGTAAGTAGAAAACTTTACATTCAAACTATCATCAAAATTGTTATATGCTTCTACTAACCCTAGCATACCAACTTGATACAAATCATCAAAATCATAAATTCTATCATAATTATGAATTATACTGTACACTAAATTCTCATACTTCAAGACATCATCTACTTTACTCTCCTCCTTTCCATACTTACAATATAAATAATATATATTGTATTTACAAGCAATTCGACAAACAAAGAAAAAAGCCAACAAACGTTGACTTAATTTGTACCAGCAACCGAATTGTTATTTTCTGCTGTTCCATCAGCTGAAGCATTAGATGGCCCCAATGCTTTTTTAGAAATAACTAATACCGCTCTAACGGGTAACGACTTTGAAGCATCTCCAAGACAGAATCTATCAACTTTCTTTGCATTTTCGTTCTCATGTTGAGAATTATCAGCAGTATTATTACTAGAGTCATTATTAGAATCTTTACTGTTATCAACTTCATCGGACTTGTCAGTTTCATTATTATTATTATTTTCTGCATCACTAGTATTGGTTGAACTCCTTGTAATATCAACTGTGTTTTGAGTATCTGGCTTGCATATCATCATTGGATTAGATGAATCATCTGTCTGATACATAGTATCTGTTACCGTAGCAGCTTTTGTTATAAAATCAGGAATGTTAAATTCAGACATTTCTTTCTCAGGTAAAAAATCACCAGAGTTAGCCTTACTAATATCAGCTAAATCTAAATAAGCTAAAAGCCTGACTTCTTGTATATCACTACTTTGACATCCTAAAGCATTCACAATACTCATTTTAAAGCTTCCGTTTAAAAAACTATTAATATTTTCATACAAAACATTTTCACTATTCACATTATCACTAGAAAGTAAAACAAGGTATTCATCATCATCACTAGAAGAATATAATACATTCCATGATGAGCCACCTTTTAAATTAACTTCCTGCCCCTGATTGTATACAGTGTATTTCTCCACAGTTGTAGTAGTGTCGTTCCCCTTATCCTCAACCTTTTTATTACCATTTATTAATTTATTAGAAATAAAAAACACTAATATAAAAGTAATGAATGCAGCAACTCCAACAACAACCCAAGTTTTAATATCAACTTTACGATCCATAAAAACAAAGCCTCCTATAATTAATTTTAACATAAATACAAAAAAAAAGATACTTATATAAATATCTTTCTAATTTTTTTCTAATAAGGTTAAATTAACTTTATTTTTATCTAAGGAAACATCCTCAACATAACAATCTACAATATCTCCTACACTAAACAAATCACTAGGATGCTTGATATAGGTATTTGACAATTTAGAAATATGTGCTAACGCATCTTCATGTAACCCAATATCTATAAATAAGCCAAAATCAACAACATTTCTAACAGTTCCCTGTAACTTCATACCAACATATAAATC
>CADCQR010000112.1 GCA_902803685.1 uncultured Erysipelotrichaceae bacterium | reverse complement strand
TATCTCATATGATCAAGGATTATCAAGGACATTAAGTAAAATAAGATATCAAATAAAAAATTTGAAGAAGTATAGTTTTTACAAAAATGATACAAAAAGGAGATGTATATATATTCTCACAAAATTTGATGAATATTTGAGTGATGAAGATAGACTGAATCTAACATTTTTATCTGAGTATAATGATGATTTTTCACATTGGATTAGAACAGTTTTTCATAATCCATTAAAGAAACATTTTGGAAAAGCAGCAATTGCAACATGGGTAAAATTAGTTATAGGAATGTATTAGGTTAAAGTATGACGGAAAAATGTTTTTTATCAATTATTGTGCCAACATATAATTCTGAAAATTATATCAGACGATGTATTATGTCTATTGTAGATGTATTACGTAAAGGAATAGAATTAATTGTTGTAGATGATGGTTCAACAGACAAAACATTAACTATTTGTAGTAAAATGTCGGATATATATCCCCGTATAAAGGTGTTATCAAAAAGCAATGGAGGAGTCTCTTCTGCAAGAAATTATGGATTAAGTATTGCGAATGGAGAATATGTTACATTCGTGGATAGTGATGACTGGATTCGGCCTGATCAGCTTGAGGCTATAATAAAAGAATTATCGGATTACCATTATGATGTTATATCGTATAACATGATTGGTGTAAAGGATGGTATTCAAAGGAAAGTACCATTTAAGGACAAAGGTATATCAGATAATTTTATATATTATCGAACATATATGAACTCGGTATGTAATAAAATTTTTCTAAAATCAATAATTGATGAAAAAGGAATAAGATTTAATGAAAATATTTCAGTGTGTGAGGATCTGCTATTTACTTTCAATTGTTTATTGAATGCGAAAAAAATTAAATATTCTGATAGAAACGTATATTATTATAGGTACAATATTAATTCAGCTACTCACAATGATCATCAATATCTTTTTGCTAAAGATGAGAAAATAGTGACAAAAGAAATCTTAAAAATTTTAAGGGAAAGAAACAGTATTCAGAAATATAGAAGATTTCTTATACATAGAAGGCTGCAAGAAGCAATATATTATTTAATTGATCCTAAACTGTTTTCTACTGAAAAATACAGAAAGATAAATAAATCAACGTCTGAGTGGATAAATAAAAAAGAGGTTGTTCATTGCATTTTGTGCTTTTGTGCTAATAGAAATATAGATATTGTACCATACTTATATGTAAAGATGTTTAAAAAGTAGAATTTGAGAGAATGAAATATGCTTAAAATTTTATTTGTAACTACCGATGATTATCCGGTTTTTGGAACGACGTCTAATTTGATTAATAAGCTTATTATTGATGGAGAACTTGAGAATAAATACAGATTTGGAGTTTTGACACTTCAGAATGGAAGAACTCAAAAGGCGTTTGAAAAGTATAGAGGAATTCGTATATATAGAATTCCTTCTTTTGGCAATATTCATACAAAGGATTATATTAGACTATTAAAAACGATGAGACCAGTGGAAAAGATTGGAACTTTCATTGAAAAGTCTATTATTCAGACGTATGAATGGATCAATCCAGGGGCTCTCTTATATAGATTTTATAACGTGAAGGCTCTGAAAAAAGGTGTGGAGTATTTGGCTAATGGAAAATATGATGTGGTAGTTCCTATATGTGGTAACTATGATGCGTTGGTTGCAGTCTTAAAAAGTAGTATTAAAGCAAAAAAGATTTTTTGGCAAGTTGATCCATGCAGTACAAATTTAGTAAGACTTGATAAAGAAAGAAAAAAAGCTTTAAGGATAGAAAAGGCATTTATTGATTCGTTTGATTGTATATTGACAGAAAAAATCTATTATAAAGAATTAATAGATATGTATCCAGGGAAAAAGAATATATATCAATTTGAATTTCCATTAATTAATAATCGAACTTCAAGTAGGATAGACGATACGTATGATGTTAGTAAAACTATAAAATGTGTTTTTTCAGGGTTGATTTACTTAGGTATAAGGGATCCGTATTATACAATAAGGTTGTTTGATGAAGTTTCAAAACTAATTAATACAGAGTTACATATGGTTGGTGTGAAAAAATCTGATTTATCTGAGTTATACAGGAATATTCCAGTTTGTTATGGCAAGGTGGAAATGGACACGGCTGAGAGTATTGTAGACTCTGCAGATTATCTTGTTAATATAGGTAACAAAATGAATAATCAAATACCGAGTAAACTATTTGAATATATTTCAACAGGAAAGCCGATAATTAATATATGCAAAAATAGAGATTGTCCGT
>CADCQR010000111.1 GCA_902803685.1 uncultured Erysipelotrichaceae bacterium | reverse complement strand
ATTATAAAAGAGTGATTAAAAATCACTCTCTATAAACAATTCATTTATCAAATTTATTGTTCACCAACACTATTTGACAAAGAACCTTTTATTAACTATATTAAATTATTCAACTATCTCAGTTACGTTTCCAGCACCAACTGTTCTTCCACCCTCACGGATAGAGAATTTTGTACCTTGTTCAAGTGCTATAGAATGAATTAATTCAACATCAATATTTACATTATCTCCAGGCATTACCATTTCAACACCCTCTGGTAAAGTAATTACTCCAGTAACATCAGTTGTTCTGAAATAGAACTGTGGACGATAATTTGTAAAGAATGGTGTATGTCTTCCACCCTCTTCTTTGCTTAAAACATATACTGCAGCCTTAAATTTATGATGAGGTGTAACACTTCCAGGTTTAGCAAGAACTTGTCCACGCTCTACTTCTTCGCGAGCAATACCACGTAACAATACACCAGCATTATCTCCAGCTTCAGCATAATCTAATTGTTTACGGAACATTTCAATTCCTGTAACAACAGTCTTCTTTGTATCTCTAATTCCAACAATCTCAACTTCATCATTAAGTTTTAACTGACCACGTTCAACACGTCCTGTAACAACAGTACCACGTCCTGTAATTGTGAAAACATCTTCAATACTCATTAAGAAAGGCTTATCATTATCTCTTTCAGGTGTTGGTATCCAAGTATCAACGGCATCCATCAATTCATGAATTTTCTCAGCCCACTGAGCATCACCCTCAAGTGCTTTTAATGCTGAACCTCTGATAATAGGTGTATTATCACCATCAAATTCATATTCATTTAATAAGTCACGAATATCCATTTCTACTAAATCAAGTAATTCTGGATCATCTACCATATCACACTTATTCATGAATACAACCATTTTTGGTACTCCTACTTGTCTAGCAAGTAAGATGTGCTCACGAGTTTGTGCCATAGGTCCATCAGTAGCAGCTATAACAAGAATAGCTCCATCCATTTGTGCAGCACCAGTAATCATATTCTTTACATAATCAGCATGTCCTGGGCAATCAACATGTGCATAATGTCTCTTATCTGTACTATACTCAACATGTGCAGTATTAATTGTAATACCACGTTCTCTTTCTTCTGGCGCCTTATCTATGTTAGCAAAGTCTACAGCATGGTTACCATTAGCTCCATCTAATACCTTAGTAATAGCAGCAGTTAATGTTGTTTTACCATGATCAACGTGTCCAATAGTACCAATATTAACATGTGGTTTAGAACGATCAAATTTTTCTTTTGCCATATTTTTTCCTCCAAATTCGTTATTACAAAATATATTTTATCTAATAATTTAAAATATTTCAACTATTTTAACAATAATTTAATTAATTACCACTTTTTTTTATTATTTCCTCTGATATATTCTTAGGAACCTCTTCATAATGATCAAATTGCATAATAAATGTTGCTCTTCCTTGTGTATTAGAACGCAAATTAGTAGCATAACCAAACATTTCTGATAAAGGAACCATTGCACTCAATTTAATAGCATTTCCCTGAGCTTCTTGACCCAAAGGTCTACCTCTACGAGAAGTCAAATCTCCCATAACATTACCAAAATATTCCTCTGGAGTAGTTACATCAACCCTCATAATAGGTTCAAGTAATACTGGGTTACACTTGTTTTTTGCCTCTTTCAATGCAAAACTAGCAGCAATTTTAAATGCCATCTCATTAGAATCAACATCATGATATGAACCGTCAAATAAAGTACATTTTACATCAATCATTGGATAACCAGCCAATATACCGGTTTGTAAAGCTTCTTGTAAACCTTTATCAACTACTGGAATATATTCCCTAGGAACAACTCCGCCAACAATTTGGTCAACAAATTCATAACCTTTATCATGATTTGGCTCAAATTTAACCCAAACATGGCCATACTGTCCACGACCACCAGATTGTTTAATATATTTACCTTCACAATCAGCAGCCTGCTTAATAGTTTCACGATATGCAACTTGTGGAGCACCAACGTTAGCCTCAACATTAAACTCACGTTTCATACGATCAACTAATACATCCAAATGCAATTCACCCATACCTGCAATAACAGTTTGACCAGTTTCATGATCAGTATGAACTTTAAATGTAGGATCCTCCTCAGCAAGTTTTTGTAAAGCCAAAGCCATCTTATCTTGATCAGCTTTAGATTTAGGCTCAACAGCTAATTGAATAACAGGCTCTGGAACAACTAAGCTTTCCAAAATAATAGGGTTTTTTTCATCACATAAAGTATCACCAGTTGTGGTATTCTTTAAACCAACAGCAGCAGCTATATCACCAGTATAAACATCAGTAATTTCTGTACGATTATTAGCATGCATCTGTAAAATACGACCAATTCTTTCTTTTGAACCCTTTGTTGAATTCAAAACATATGAACCGCTTGACAAATGTCCTGAATAAACTCTAAAGAATGTTAAACGTCCAACAAACGGATCAGTCATAACTTTGAATGCTAGTGAGCTGAATGGCTCATCATCTCTTGGATGACGTTCTGCTGCTTTCCCATTTAAATCAGTACCCTTAATAGCAGGAGTATCTAATGGGCTAGGCAAATAATCAATTACAGCATCTAATAGTGGTTTTACACCTTTATTTCCCAACGCATCTCCACACATCATTGGGAAAAATTTTGCTGCTAAGCAACCATTTCTAATAGCTCGTTTTATCATCTCAACAGTAACTTCTCCACCATCAAGATATGTCATCATCATTTCTTCGTCAAATTCAGCAACAGCATCTATTAATTCTGCACGTTTCTCATCAACTATATCTTTCAAATCATCAGGGATATCTATTTCTTTAGTATTTTCTTCCGGGCTGCCATCAAATTCAAAGGCTTTCTTATTTATAATATCTACAACTCCTTTGAAATCATCTTCTGCACCAATTGGCCACTCAATAGGCTGAACATTTACGCCCAAACGATCCCTTACGCTTTTAACACTATATGCAAAGTCAGCGCCCATTTTTCCCATCTTGTTTGCAAAAATAATTCTAGGGACATCAAACTCATCAGCTTGTCTCCACACTGTTTCCATCTGTGGCTCAACACCAGCTTGTGCATCCAACAATGCAACTGATCCATCCAAAACACGTAATGATCTTGAAACCTCAATCGTAAAGTCTACATGTCCTGGCGTATCAATGATATTTAAGCGGTATCCTTTCCAATGTGCCGTAGTTGCAGCAGAAGTAATTGTTATACCTCTTTCCTTTTCTTGAGCCATCCAATCCATCTGTGATTCTCCATCATGAGTCTCACCGATTTTATGAATCTTACCAGCATGAAATAGTATACGCTCAGTTGTTGTTGTTTTACCAGCATCAATATGAGCCATTATCCCAAAGTTTCTTGTCTTTTCTAAAGACGTATCTCTTGCCATATTAACTCCTTCCTACCATCTATAGTGAGCAAATGCTTTATTAGCCTCTGCCATTCTATGAGTATCTTCGCGTTTTTTAACTGAAGCTCCTGTTCCATTAGATGCATCAATAATTTCATTTGCCAAGTTTTCAGACATTCCCTTGCCACCACGTTCACGTGAGTACTTAGTCAACCATCTTAAAGCTAAAGCTTGCCCTCTTGCAGGTGTAACCTCAACAGGCACTTGATAATTAGAACCACCAACACGGCGCGACTTAACTTCCAATTGAGGCTGAATATTTTCCATAGCAGCAGTAAATACTTCTATAGGCTCTTTTCCAGTTCTATTTTTTACAACATCAAAAGCCTCATAAACAATTGATTGTGCTGTTCCTTTTTTCCCATCTAACATAATTGTATTTATCAATTTTGCAACAATTTTAGACTTATAAATAGGATCTGCCAAAATTTCTCTCTTAACTGCACGTCTCTTACGCATATTAAATTCCTCCTTTCGATTATTTTTTTATATTACTTAGGTCTTTTTGCACCATATTTACTACGACCTTGCTTACGATCTTTTACTCCCGCAGTGTCTAATGTTCCACGAATAATATGATAACGAACTCCGATTAAGTCCTTAACACGTCCTCCACGAATTAAAACAACACTATGTTCTTGCAAATTGTGACCAATCCCAGGAATATAAGTATCTACCTCTTTACCATTTGATAAACGAACACGAGCATACTTACGTAATGCTGAGTTAGGCTTCTTTGGAGTTTTAGTACCAACACGAGTACAAACACCACGTTTCTGAGGAGAGTCAACATCAGTAGCTCTGTTTTTAATACTGTTAAGTCCTATACCAAGCACTGGCGCTTTACTTTTTCTCACTTTATCCTTACGTTTATTATGAACTAATTGGTTAATTGTAGGCATAAAATCAATCTCCTTTCTTTACACATATCCAGGTGTATCATTTTACTTATTAAATAAAACTTTGCAAAAGCAAAGCTATTTATTAGCAATGTTAATATAACATTTGAAACATATAATGTCAATAATTTTTTACTATTTGATAGGGCAATCGCAAGAAAAAAGTCAATAACTAAGTGAAAAGAAGTAAATAAGGTAGAAAATTCAAAAGAAGAGTCAGAAAAGCAATGAACATAGAAATGGGGTTCCTCTTTTAACTAGAAAAATGATTAGAGAATTAAAAAAGCATTCGAATCCCCTTGAACAATTAATTATTATTATAAAAAATGTCTTCCCAAATCTTCTGAATGATTTAGCTAAGTTAACAGATACTAGGAATCAATCTT
>CADCQR010000110.1 GCA_902803685.1 uncultured Erysipelotrichaceae bacterium | reverse complement strand
AATGCTGTCTCCATATAAACCTCCGCCTTAAAATGTACTTATATAATATCACAAAAAACATTTTTATGCAACAAACTATGTCAACTGTCATTCAATATATTTTTTGTAGAGATACAACCGATATGATGCCTCTCATATACAAAAATGCAAAAAGTACAATAAAATACTAATTTAACCAAAAAAATATTTATCTAAAAATTTTTCTGCACATATAGTATAATATTTATTAATATTTGCACAACATAAAAATAAAATACTATGGTACCAACTATTAATGAATTTATTTTGTTATCCATATAAAATTAAAAAATCCTTCTTAAGATTATAAAGTATATCTTATAAAAGGATTTTTTATTATAAAAACAATTACTTAAACAAAATATTCTTATTTAATTTAAAAATCACCAAAATAATTTATAGCAAAATTAAACTAGTCCCATTTCTAATATCAGTATTAAAAACCAAGTCATTAGGATTATATTTGTAATTTGTATCCCGATTATACAAAGCAGTTGTATTATCGCCAACGAAACATCCGTCACTTATTTCTTGAATTGTTTTATTTAACAAAGTAATTATATTACCTATACGCCTATTAATTGGAATATATAGATCATAGGTTGCTTCTATCGTAGGAACAATAATTTCAACTAATAACTTATTTTTCATTAGTTTCATCCCTTTCTGTTAAAACCATTCTAATTGGTGTTACAACACCATCATTAATAGAAAATGCCATACCAGGATAATTTACATTAGCATAATCTGGATCAATTTTACTTATTTTAAACAAAATTTGTGTCCCTATACCTTCACCAATCCAGATCCCATTTTGATTTGAAACCAATTGACGGCAAATTGGGTCCAATTGAAATTGCTTATATAATTCATACGCATCTGAAATAATCAAATATACATTTTTAGAGTTTTTCACTTTTTCAAACAACTGCTGAAATAAAGAAGGTTCATTTTTTAAATGTTCTTTAATCCTTGAAATACCATTAATAAAATATACAACATTAAAAGCATTTGAATCTCTCTCAACTTTATCAATTTCCGCAACAAAAGCCTTTATAACTGCCTCAAATCTATCAACATAACAATCTACACTAATTTGAGATATATCAAACTTTTTCATTAAATCAATTGTCCTTATTTTAAGTTTTGGAATTGTTTTAATAATTGAAAATAGTGAATAGAAAAACGGAATTGTATCATCAATATTATTATAAACGATTCCTGTTATCTTATTTTTGATAAAGTTATAACAAAGCGGTTCCTTGGAACTAATATCAACACCAATAGGAACTTCTGATAATCCCTGTAAACTTGGAATTATATGTTCAACTGACACCACATCAGGCAGTACAGGTATTCTTTTAGCATGAGTTTTAACAACCTCTTTTAATTTATCGTTTGTATTTTTTATAATTTGTGCAATGTTTTCTAATTTAGCAATATAAGCGGTCTGAAACTCAAATTTAATATCTCCTATACCAGATACACCACGCCCAAGACATTTAGCTGGCACTAATCCTCTTTGACAATTTAATACTGATCTATAATCCTCATCATTTGGCATTTGTAAACACAATTTATTTGGAAAATATTCGGCCATTCTATAGCCAAAACTATTAGCCGCACCAGTAGTAATCGTAAAAGTAACGCCATATTTTGAACTATCACGATATAAAGTACTTGTAAGATCAGCTAATTTTCCCATAGACTCATTAAAGGCCTCATTATTATTAATAATGACATGAATCAACGGTAATTTACGCTTAGCCAGTCTTAAATAATCAACATAATTACCATTATAATCTACAAACAACTCTTTTCTCCTATCTAACTCTTTATCAATCATAATTAACAAATTCATTATTTTAACCTCATCAGAAAGAGTACATACATCACCGACCTGTGGAGCAGCGCCAAATGACTTTAATGTTTCCGCCCCAAAATCCAAAATGTATAAGTTAATATCTTCAGGAAGATAATTAGTAACGATAAAATAAATCATTGTTTGCAAAAGATTCTCTTTACCACTATTTGCAGTACCATAAATTAACGTATTATTTTCAGTAATATCTAACGTTAATAACCCCTGCATTTGCTGAGCAGGATTATCAAATTCACCGATTATCGAAATTATTCTATTTGCTATTAATTGGTAATTATATTTTTCTTTTAATGCGCTTAAAGTAATAAACTCAGGAATTTTATCAAGCCACAATTTTTTTGGTACATATTTTTCTGCTTCAGCAATACCTACTATATATTTTACAATATTAGTTAGCTGATCACCTTTAGCCTCAGATTTGTCAATTTTTACAGGGTCTTGTAATGTTTTTACTATGTTACCAACATTATCAATCATATAAATTGTGTCATCTGTTTTTTTAATAATTGCATCAGTAGGTATATACTTTGCGCCAGCCCAGCCAGATTGACCAATATCAAAATACTCATCATAACCAACTTGCAAATAGAATCGCCCGGTTTCCTTCAAACTGGCGGCATCTGGTCTTTTTAAAACCTCAACACTATCACTTCTATCTTGAACCTTTAGACAAATCCTAAACTTTGCATTTGACCAAATCTGATCATTTACCACCCCAGATGGTTTCTGCGTCGCCAAAATCAGATGAACCCCTAATG
This sequence comes from uncultured Erysipelotrichaceae bacterium, assembly GCA_902803685.1. The sequence goes on along the minus strand of CADCQR010000110.1, from coordinate 2,692 downwards.
AACGTCCAATACGAGCAGTTGAAATCAGCTCATTCATAAACTCCGGTTGCTGCGATTTTAATTCTGCAAATTCATCACTCACAATAAATAAATGCGACACTGGTTCTTTCAAAATACCTTCACGATAATAATGTTGATATTTATAAATGTCAATAGTACTTTCTCCAGTAACGTTCTTTGCCTCATTAAACATCACTTGTCGTCTCTTTAATTCAGAATTTATAGACACCAAAGTTCTATTCATATCACTAACATCCAAGTTAGTTATAGTACCAACAACATGTGGAATTCTAGTATTTGTTTCTCTATTTTCAAAAGCACCAGCTAAGCCACCACCTTTATAATCGATTAATACAAATTGAACTTCATCAGGATGATAATTTACAGCCATAGATAATAAAAATGTGATAATAAACTCGGACTTACCAGAACCAGTAGACCCAGCAATTAATCCATGTGGACCATGCTCTTTCTCATGCAAATCCAATATAAATAAATCACCATTAGTATGAACACCAATTGGAGTTTTTAAAGAAAGCGTGGGATCATTTAATTTCCACCTGTTTAAGATATTTAGTTGTTCAACCCTAGCAGCTCCATACATTTCTAAAAACGTAAGAGAGGTAGGTAATTGTGAAGCTTCATCAACAAATTGCATTGGAACATTTGCCAATTTATTAACTACATTTCTCATACTTATCCCCTGGACTATCTCTGGCTCAAATACAGTTTGATTATTTATATCTTTTTCAAGGATACAACTTTCTCCCTCATACAGCAAAATAAAACCAGAACATTCATTTGGTAATGACTGCATAGATTCATCTAAAATAGTCAGTGAAAAACCAAGATTAACTTTTGCATTTATAACATCTTTAACAATGTTAATATTTTTAACCATCGTATAATTATTTGTTATTATTAAATAATACGGCGAAAAATTAGTATATGCAGGTGAATCACTAGAAATGGCAGTTTGATTGCCATCAAGATCATCCGTACCATTCTTTCTTCCAATTCTTTTTGCAAATTCTATTTCCAGATAAGATGATATTTTTTTAATATCATCCATGGTAGTACCAAAATAACGCATTGTTTTATCATCACTTAAACAATGAGGAGAATATTTGATATAAGAATATTTTTCGCTATCCTTACCATCTAACAAAAGGACAATTTTTAAATCTTGGGGACTATGATAAGCTAAAATTTGCAACAATAACCCATTAATATAATCTTCTGACCTTTTAATATTGCAAATAATTGATGAAACGTTTTTTTCTAAAAAAGAAAATGTCACAGGTACATTACTGATAGTTTCAGATTTTTGCTTTATTTCAGAAACCTTTTTCTCAAAAGCACTTTTTCCTAATGAAAAATGTTCCTCATCTGCATTAACCACCACCTTTGACTTAGTAGTACCAATCCCTAGACGTACAGTTAAAAAATCATCATCGGTTACTTCTTTTGACCAAATAATAGATTTATTTCCAGTCAAAGCTTTAGAATAACATTCGGAAATAGCTGGAAAATTAGACTTTAATATTTGAATCTCTTTTTCCAGTTCAAAATCAATCTTTGATTCCTTCTTATCTAAATACGCTTTATACATTTGCTTTGTCAATGCTTCTAGTTTTTTCTGTCTTTTCTTTTGATACCGGCTAAGTAAAAAAGGCATTAATAACGACCCTATAATCATTATTATACAAATAAAAATCTGCGGTAACATCTGATAAATACTGTAATTACCAAATATCATACTACTAACCGTAGAATAAATTGTAATTAATGTAGAAGAAACCATAGTAAGAGATGACCCAATTGTCAACCAAAATGGCAATTCTTCTGGTTTAGCCATTGATGGCGGATCATCAATTTGTATTTTTTCTTCCTTTATGCTCTGCTTCAATCGTGGAGTATGAAAAAAATAATCTGTTTCTGAATACAATTCTCTTGATAAATCTTCTTCTGATACTGGTTCTATCTGCGCATTGTCGTAAACATGCTCATCAGAATACTGAATTAAACATGCACTATTGATAGCCACACGCCCCTGTGGATTATTAACCTGAATAAAATTTCCCATCCATATAATTTTTAATCCGTATATAAAAATTACATCACCGGCCTTAAGCTCTGCAGTAGTTATCCTTTTATCATTAATATATGCAAAACACATATCACTTGCCACAGCCTGAACATACCATTTATTTTGCTGCTTACTTATTAACACATGATTTGGTAAAACCAAATCCTGCCTATAATTTATAGCATTGTTACTTCCACAACCAATTAATATCTTATCCTGATTTAATGTATATTTTGTATATTCAGTTTCTATACTAGGAACACAATATAATCCTACATTATCCACCCTATCTTTTACAGTTAAAGGAGTATATTCATATTCGCTTAATATGTGATTAGATGTATTTTCCATGGAATTACCAACATCAATACTTCCGTTACTCTTGACTAACCATTTATCATTTTGAGATTCAATACTTACAGTTCTTTTTAATTTTGAGTTAGCCGGTAGGTAATCAATTGCAAATACACCAGATACCTTACTTGGTAAATTAAATTTAGTAAGTTTTTCCTTATCTAATATAAATATCCGCATCAATACCAACTCCTTATAATATCCTATTAATAATTATAACATATTTATAAATCAAATTATAACATATTT
>CADCQR010000109.1 GCA_902803685.1 uncultured Erysipelotrichaceae bacterium | reverse complement strand
ACTTGAGTATCAGTATTATTATCATCGTCTTGTAATACTACTTGAGTATCAGTATTATTATCATCTTGTAATACTACTTGAGTATCATTACTGTTTTCATTGATATGGCTATTCTTCTCAACATCTTTATTGACATTAACTTGTTCTTCAACTTGTGCAAGTGCTTGCATAAAATTGGGATCATTGAATGCTTTCATCATTTCGGAAATTCTCTTCTTGTCAATCCTAGATAGCTCAGAAACAAGTCTATCTAAATCAACAATTGTATTTGTTAAATTCTCAACAGACTCTTGCAATCTATATATGGTGTCTTTATTTCTTGTCCACAAGTCTAAAAGTTTGGCTTTAACATTCTCGTCAGGTTCAGAAGCAATCCTATTTTCAAGGTTATTTAACATAACAGAAGCACGTTTTATCGCCTTATAAATAACTGCTCTAAACTCTTGTACTGTGCTTTCATAATAACTATCTTTAATCCTATAACCAAATTCACGATTCATCTAAAGCACAACCTTTCTCTTATGCAGCATTTGCTATTCTTCTAAGTAACTTTTGAACATCAACCCACTCAACATCATCAATAATTTCAGAAATAGATATTACACCATCTTCAAGTAATAATTTTGAAACGTATATAATTTTATCCTTTTCAATACCATAATCTTCATTTTTTGAATATACTATGTAATGTTTAAGACCGTCATCACTAGTTAGATAGGTAATCAAATTTATATTAAATCTATCACCATTTTGATTAACTACTTCAATCAACTCTGTATTTTCCATAGCAAAAACTCCTCTATTCTACTTACAATTATACAAAATATTTTTTTAGAAGTAAATAATTTAATATTCTTAGTTAAACTTTCTGTAAATTTAACATAAAAAAAGATGAGATATTCACCTTTAAAAATATTTTCTAACTATATACAATAAATATTGTACTAAAAACCAAAAGTTAGTAGTTTATAATTAAATATCAACAATAGTCCTATTATTAGCATAACAAATCCGCCTATTAAATGAGAATATTTGTTGTATTTAGTGGATATTCCTGTAACGTTCATTGTAAACATAGCAATTAAAAAAATAATCAAATCATCGATAAGAAAGAAGAATACATAAACTAAGGTGTACATAAACCCAGAAAATTTTGATACATTATTCATAGCTAATAGTTGAGTAAATACCAGTGGCAATCCGGCAGAGCAAGCCAACTCTACCAGATTAACAGATATTGCTAGAGCAATAACTCCCCCCAAAGCAAGTATAAAACTTTTCTCACTTGTAAATTTTCTTATTGATTTAAATATTTTTTTTCTCTTTTTATCATCAACAACAGTACACCCACTTTTGTTACTCTTCAAATAGGCACTGAGATTTATAATTCCACCAACTATAGCAAATATACCTATAATATTTCTAATCAATATACTTGTAGAAATTTTAACAACAATATTTAACCAAGAAAACATTATGAGCATATACACAAGGGCGCTTGTTAATAGAAAAGCCAATCCTAAAGTTAACATTTTCTTCTTATCTTTCATTCCAATTAGGACACTAATTAAAAACAATAATACCCACATTGCACAAGGATTAAATCCATCAATTAATCCAATTATAACAGAAGCAGATAAAATAGATATTTTTTTTAAATTAACTTTGCCGAAGAATGGAATTTTAACAAAAAATTTATCCTGCGAATTATCCATCTCTGCAAATTTGTCAACAATCTCATGTTCTTCAAAAGTACCGTCGATAATTTTAGAAACTTCATCGTTATAGTCATGCTCAACATAATAAGCGATTGCTCTATTAATGGTATTACCAATAGAATCACTATATCCAACGAAATAACTATCACCAATTATAGTTAATGGTACACCAACAGCTTCTATATTATATGCGGACCTTATCTTATTCATTAATTCTTCATTATCGGTGTTATACCAAACTTCATATTTGACTACTTTTACTTTTTTTGAAACTCTTTTTAACATTTTTTCTTCGCTAGCACAATGTGGACAACCATCGCCATGAAAAAAATACACAGTTACAGTTTTCTCCTTTGCGCCTGCTGGAATAATCAAGAAAAAAGAAAGTATTAATACGAAAAGTAGACTAATTATTTTCTTCATCTAATACCTCCTCCACTTCCTTAAGCATCGCTTTTTCATCAATTTCTCCTACCAAGCGTTTGACTTCTTCTTGGTTAGAATAAAAAATAAAGACAGGCAAAACATCTCCTGGAGAATACCTCATAACTTCTTCTTCATCAACATCGTAGTCTAAACACAAAGTATCAATATTATATTTTTTTAAAATATTATTCCATACCTTATTCATTATTAAGCAGCCACTACACCAAACTGCTGTTATCTTCACAACTTTCATATTATTATCACCTAACACTCAACCTATCTATTAATTTGGAAAATGCACTAACAAATAAATCAATTTCTTCCCTAGTTGTTTTATAACTAATACTTACTCTGATACTATGACGAGCCTTATCCTTATCGCGTGTAACAGCATAAACTGCTTTAGAATAATCACTCGTTGCACAGGCTGTCTGTGTTGATATAAAAATATCACTTTCTTCCAATGCATGTTGCATAGTCTCCGGTTTTATTCCTTTTAAACTAATATTTACTATGTGTGGAACACATTTGTCATTACTATTAACATATATATCAAGATTTTTGATTTTGCTTAAGAGATATTCTCGTAATGATGAAATAGTTTTTGTTTTTTCATCAAAGTTCTCATAAATAAGTCGCAAAGCTTTGGCTATACTAGCTATTAATGGTGTAGCTGGAGTGCCACTTCTATAAACTGTCGTAGACTTTCCACCATGTATTAATGGTTCAATAACAATAGATTCTTTCTTTAGTAAAACGCCTATACCTTTCATACCAAAAAATTTTTGACCGGAAAAACTAGCTAAATCTATATTTTCAAAATTAATCTTTTGTTTTCCAATACTTTGTGTAACATCACTGTGAAAATAGCACTTAGGATATTTTTTTACGATTTTGCCAATTTCATCTATGGGCTGAATTACGCCAACTTCACTGTTAACAGATGCTATTGAAACTAAGATCGTATCATTCCTCATTAAATCCTCTAAATTATTCAAATCAACAACACCATTTTCATCTAATTTAACAAAATCAATCTCAAAACCCAAGTTACTCAAATAAGACATGGGTGCTATAACAGATGAGTGCTCTAATTCAGTAGTAATAATGTGCTTTCCCCTATTCTGATACTTTAAAGCAATTCCCTTTATGGCTGTATTATTGGCTTCACTAGCACCACTAGTATAAATTATTTCCTTAGGATTAACACCTAATATAGATGCAATTTGCTTGGTTGATGCATCTATCAAAGTTTTTGCTTCAACTCCTAATCTATGCAATGAATTTGGATTACCGATAAATTTTTCACAAACATTAACATAAGTGTCTATAACCTCCTTATCAACCGGAGTAGTAGCACTATAATCTAAATATATCATACATCTAAATAATCTAATTTGGGCTAACACCTTATTAGATTCCTTTCTATAAAGAATTATTATAAAGTTAATTAACTTATATTAGAAACTTACCCTTTTCTAAAAAATTATATCAAATAAAAAGAGACAATTAAAGCAACTTCACTATAATTTCACATTAAACAACTAATTATTAACATTAAGATAATAATCTCTTTCTGACATTGAAATCAATATTTCCATTAAATCATCGCAATCATCGCCTTGGTTTAAATAATTATTTATAAAGCATACCAGTTCATTCAATGATTTATAATTCTGATATGAAATCCCATAATTATCTAAGACTTCAATTTCTTTCTTAGTTAGAAAAAGGCCTTTACCATTATCAATAAAATTACCTGAAGAAAAATCCAAAGAACTTCCAACATCTAAAATATAATCTTCAAATTCACTCATAAATATCACCTAAATTTGTCATAATATTATAATAAAAATTCACATGATTATTATAGCAGTAAAAACAATCTAGTCAAATATTATTAACATAAGAAAAGGACTGTTCACATCAACAGTCCTGCTTTAAATTTTTTAAATTTTTCATTAAGCAATTTCAATTACTTTTTTATTATCAGCGACTTCTTTCTTTGGTACAACAACAACAAGTGTTCCGTCATTGAACGATGCGCTAATGCTATCTTGATCTAAATCCCCTAACGTGAAAGACCTTTCATAACTACCATAAATCCTCTCACGTCTAATATAATTTCTACTATCATCTTCTTCATTATTAGATTCGTTCTTAGTTGCTTTGATTGTCAAATATCCATCCTTAGCTTCAATGGAAATATCTTCTTTTTTAAATCCAGGTAAATCCATCTCTATATGATAATTACCATCTTTTTCATAAATATCACACTTCATTGTATCCATTTTAGCTGGCATAAAATCAAAGAAATTGTCATCAAAATATCTTCTTGGAAATAATTCCATAAATTTCATCTACCTTTCATGTACATTTAACCATGTACAAATATGTTATACCACTATTATTAGCACTTGTCAATGATAAGTGCTAATAATATTATACACAAAATTAAAATATATATGCAAAAAAGATAGAAAAGTTATAAGTTCTCTATCTGTTTACACAATTCCTTATACATAAATATACTTTTACTCATTTTGTATTCAATAGATATTTGTTCATGAGTATCGATGCTATCCAATTCAAACTCATAAATAGATTTCTTTCCCTTTGCACTTGTCAATAAATAATATTTATAGTCAGGCAATTTATCTTTCAATATATCAGTTCCAGCAATTTTTCTTATTATTCCTAAATAAACTATTAAGTCAACAATGTATTCAAGTAATATTATTGAATAAAATATACTTAGTGAAATAATATAATACCTACAAAAACATAGGCCTAAACCCAAAAATAATACAATTAAAATAGGATAACGCAAATTCATAGATTTATTTTTGGATAGGAAATATATACGTTTATCTTGAATTACAAATAAATCATCCGTAAATTGGCCATTAAATATTGAGACAATAATTATTAACATTACTAATGAAATATAATAATTAAAAAGTAAAGAAACAACACCTATACTAAATAATATTACTACAAAAATATCTTTAATATTGAACTTTGAATAATAAATATTAGTCATCAAAACCACGCCATTTCCAATTTCTTATATATGGTAAGTCTTCACCCATTTCTGTAATATAGGCTTTATGTTGCTTTAACATATCATGACACCAGGTAATTAGTGGAAGCCCATTTTTTCTATATCTTGGTATTTCTTTTAATACCGCCTCCACTAAATGAAATCTGTCAATTTCATTTTGAACTCGTATATCAAAAGTGGTGGTTATAGTACCCTCTTCTTGATAACCATGAACATGAAGATTTCTATTATAACGTTTATACATTAATTGGTGAATCAAAAATGGATATCCATGGAAATTGAATATAATTGGCTTGTCTTTAGTAAAGATATTATCAAATTCTTCATCACTCATACCATGAGGATGAGTGTCAGGAGATTGTAATTTCATCAAATCGACAATATTAACTACCCTAATTTTTATATCTTTTACACTCTGTCTTAAGATATCAACAGCTGCAAGGGTTTCTAATGTTGGTGTTTCACCACAGCAAGCCATAATAACATCTGGATTGCCACCATCATTTGAAGCAAAATCCCATATTCCAAGACCTGCCTTACAATGTTTCTTTGCCTGTGCCATGTTAAGCCACTGTGGTCTTGGATGCTTAGAGGCTACTATGACATTTACATAATTTTTAGTTTTAATACAATGATCAAAGCAAGAAAGTAAGCAATTGGTATCTGGCGGCAAATACATACGAACAACATCTGCCTTCTTAGTTACTAAATGATTTAAAAAACCGGGGTCTTGGTGCGTATAACCATTATGATCTTGTTGAAAAACATGTGAAACAAGTAAAAAGTTTAGGGATGCAATTGGTGCCCTCCATTCTAATTGATTACATACTTTTAACCACTTAGCATGTTGAGAAGCCATTGAATCAACAATTCTTACAAAAGCTTCATAACTGTGAATAAAACCATATCTTCCAGTTAATAGATATCCTTCCAGCATACCTTCGCATAAATGTTCTGATAAATATGAATCCATTACTCTTCCATCAGTTGCTAAAAATTCATCATTTTTTAACATTTTAAAGTTCCAAGTACGATTTTCAGATTCAAACACATGATTAAGTCTATTAGACAAAGCTTCATCAGGACCAAAAATACGAAAATTTTTATTGCTCTTATTTAACGTAAAAATATCTCGTATATAATTGCCTAATTCTATTGTATCTTGAGCCATAAATTCACCAGGAAATTTAACTTTAAGAGCGTAATCTTCCCAACGCGGAGTAATTATTTCTTTTAATAATAATCCACCATTTGCATGGCTACTCATTCCCATACACTTACTAATTGGCGGATTCATATCTCGCAATTCTTTGATTAATCTACCGTTACTATCAAATAGTTCATCTGGATTATAGCTCTTTAACCACTTCTCTATATATGGTAAATTCTCAGTACTTTCACGGTTATATAGAACAGGGACCTGATGAGCTCTAAAGCTTCCTTCAATCTTTTTATCGTTAAATTCTTTGGGCCCAGTCCAACCTTTTGGTGTAGTTAAAATAATCACTGGATACATGCCTGTACCCTTTTCTTTAATACGTCTAATATCCTTAACAACGGTATCCATAACTTTTGAAAGATCTATGTTTACTTTATCAATATCAGAACCTGTTACAAAATATGGTTTCCATCCTAATCCATAAAAGAAATCTTCAATTTCATCATGACTCATTCTTCCGAAAACTGTAGGATTAGCAATCTTGTAGCCATTTCGATGTAATATCGGCAAAACAACACCATCATTCTTGCGATTCAAAAATTTATTAATGTGCCAGCTTGTTGCTAGAGGACCAGTTTCGGCCTCTCCATCCCCAACAACACAAGCAGCAATCAAATCCTTATTATCCAAAACAGCACCTGCTGCATGTGCTAAGCTATAACCTAACTCACCACCTTCATGAATCGAACCTGGCGTTTCTGGGGCAACATGTGATGAAATACCACCGGGGAAGCTAAATTGTTTACAAAGTTTTTTTAAGCCTTCTTCATCCTCTGTTATTTCTGGATAAAACTTGGTGTATACACCTTCCAAATAATTATTAGCTACCATAGCTTGTCCACCATGTCCGGGCCCCGAAATATATATCATTTTTAAATTATATTTCTTTATTATTCTATTTAAATGCATATATATCATATTTTGACCGGGGGTTGTTCCCCAATGACCTACAACATTTGGTTTAATATCAGTAACTTCTAGTGGCCTTCTGAGTAAAGGATTATCAAGCAAATATAATTGAGCTACAGATAAATAATTTAATGCTCTAAAATAAGCATTCATATTTCTTAATTCTTTTTTAGATAGTGCCATATCGCTAACCTCCTATCATATAAGATTATAATGTATTTATAAAAAAAAATAAAGTAAAAAAGAGCCCATAAGACTCTTTCTAACTGCGCTATTCAATAGCTTTAACATTATCATCAACTAATAATTTGAATTTCTCACCGTACATCTCTTCTAACTTTTTATACAAATCAGTCTTGCTTTCAAACTCATAAATAGGATAGTATACATTGTCGTTAATGTATATATAGTCCTGATATTTTTCATCTTTTTCACCATGCATATGACTATATTTTACAGAAGTGATTCCTTTAAATACTCGTTTTTCCAACACATAATCAACTCGCCTCATATTAAAATAATCATGTTCGTCCGTATTAACAATGTGTCCTCCTTCGTAGAATATTCCCAATTCATAGTTAATATCAACCATCCCAGCTTCATTTCTTTTCCATGTGCCCTTTACAACTCTTAAAGTACTATCTTCGTCATACTCATTTGAAAAATTATAATACGTACCATCCTTTTCAAAAACGTATGTCTGAGAATACTTTGATCCTGGAATATACATGGCGTAATGAAATACTTTATTGGTAATATCATAATCATCAATATTAGAATTCCTATTTTTACCAACTAGCCAAAAAGTAATCGTTCCAATAATAATAGGCAATATCATCACTAAAATAATAATCTTTTTATCTTTCATCTACATCACCCATTTTCTAATTTACCGAGCAAGAACCTTCGGTACAACTACAAGTACTATTACTATAATTATATGTACAACTAGCAGTATTACCCGCTAGGTCAGTTGCAGTAAAGGTCTTGTTGCTAGTAACATTGCTTTCACTAGTAACTCTAGATTCAGAATCCAATCCTGAATAACTACCATCAGAATAACTTATTGTTAACCCCAAAATTTTAGCCTCTAAAAACTTTCCTTCAGTGGCACTTTTTTTATTAGCAGTACTTCCAGAGGCAAAAGTTTTTGTTATAGGGATACCTGCGGTAAGATTATTACAATAAGCTTTGGTTCCTGAATATGAGCTTACAGAATCATTGCTATTATAAGAGCAAAAATCTGTAAAGTATTGTGCAGCTTTAGGTTTAATATACCACTGTGAAACAGAGTAAACAGCACCTAAATTAATGGATATACCAGAATCCCTTACATAACTAGTACCAGTGCCATTACAAACTGTTTGATGTATACCGTAACTACTATTACCAGTTCCATAATAATCACCCTTACATGTTGATTTAGCTGTATTACTATAAAGTCTTTTTCCATCACCAATTTTTGGTGAACTACAATGATATATTTCAATAGTCGGAGATGCTTCAGAAATAAGGGTACCACTTGAATTCAATACTTTCACCTGTAACAAGCACGCAACACTTCCACCATACATTTTAGTAACAAATCTTTTACGCTGTGGATAATCGTTACGTTTTTGTATATTGATTGTTGGTGCCTCTTTGTCAATTTTAGCAGTATAACTCTTAATGCTTGACGATAACTGTTCAGTACTAGAAATATTCGTTATCGCTTTGTATCGAATATAATTAGTTCCAACTGTTGAAAAGGTTAAACTTGAATTGTACTTTGTCGTTGGGGAACATGTATTAGTAGTATCCGTACAATAATAAATTACAGAAGTGCTGTCATTAGCATTCGTACCTTTAGTAAATGAAATAGATAAATCTGTATTAACCCACGTATTTGATGCCACTGTTGTACTAGTGCCAGACTTTTTGGCAGTAAGCGATGCAGATGGCGGAGTTAAATCTATCCACTTTGCATATAAATTAGTGGTTCCAGTTGTAGCTAAATTTTTTACACTCTGTTCGTCTGTATACTCAACGTTACCTTCTGCTGTTGTTGCCCAGCCTGCAAACTTGTATCCGTCTTTTGTATATGCATTTTTAGTTAAGTTCTTAGATACATCATATGTATGTGAACTATCACTCATAGTTCCGCTTCCACCATTAGCATTATATTTAACTGTATATGTATTTGCTGTCCATTTCGCATATAAGTTAATTGTTCCACTTACAGCTAAATTTTTTACACTCTGTTCGTCTGTATATTCAACGTTTCCATTAGCTGTTGCTGCCCAGCCTGCAAAGGTATATCCAGTCTTTGTATACGCATTTTTAGTTAGCTTCTTTGCAGAATCATAAGTATGTGAACTGCTATTCATACTT
>CADCQR010000108.1 GCA_902803685.1 uncultured Erysipelotrichaceae bacterium | reverse complement strand
TTATCATCCTGGATTTGATTTACAGCAAATTCTCGGTGTTCTATTGCCAAAAACTGTTTTTTGCTATACTTGAAGTTTCAATGCCAATGTAATTTAAATTGATATCAGAAATAATTCTGTAGCATTTCTTATATCTGTATCAATAATAGTTTGATTATTCTCATAAATAACACCAGTATCCTTATTTATCAATATATAATCATTTTTGCTAAATTTGATACCAGATAAATCAGATATTGATTTAATTAACATTTTTTTTATTTTCCATACTAATTCATTAACAGGAATAAATATGTCATAGTCTAAATCAGCCTCAGGTAATAAGACTTTTATAAGAACTTTATTTTCCATCTTCATTACCCTCTTTAAAAAAGTCAATAAATTTGCTCAACTTAACACTTCCCTCACTAACATAGTATCCCATATTCTGTTCTAATTCCACTGCCATATTTTTATTGATTGTTGATAATCGTAACAAATTTTGATCCGAAATACCTTTACCAAGCCAAATTCCATCATTAAGATTAACAGTACTGGTAAACCAAGAATCGAATGCATAATTTTTTATTTTGCTTACTTCATCAACAATAATCAAAGTTAACTGCTCGCATTTCTTCAGTGCTTCCACTAATCTATCCATTTGATTAGAATTTATTGTTTTCATAAATTTATTTAATCCATAAATTAGTATTATACCTTTAAAATTGGTATTCTTTGATGATATTAACTTTTCTGTAATTTCAATAATTTTATTGATGAAATTATCAAAGTTATCTGTAAAATGATTAGGAAATAATTTATTATTTAAATTAATTAAATTAAGTGGATCAAGTATATATATATTTAGATTATTTATTCTATGTAAAACCAATAGTAAACTTTTTATAAAAGATTCGATATTTTTTAGCTTATTTGTTGTAAATATATTGCCTATATTATTTGTGAAATCATATCTTATTATATCCAACTCTTCCTTACCTATTCCAATAGGAACATTAGTCAGGTTATATTCTTCGCCACTTATATCATTAAATCTGACAATTTCGGGTAAAAGTGGTATTTTGGAAGCTTGAATACTTGAGTACTGATTTGCTTTTGTAATAATATTTGATATATACGCATTAAATTCGCTGTCGTTATTCATAATTTTTGCTGTTTGAAATTCATGAACGCCATTGTTATTTATCAAACCTCGACCAAATATATCCCTCAATAGTATTTTACTATTAGTTCCAAAAACACTATTGTAGTCTGATGTGTCTTTTAATCTGAAAGAATAGAAATTTTTGCAATTCGATGATATCTTATTGTGAATAGAATTTATAGAATTGCATGTAAATATATATACAACTCCATATCTTTCCGAATCGCGGACTAAGTCTGGCAAATCATCATATATACTCTGGTTGTTGTCATATATGGAATCATAATTGTTCAGAATTACAACCATTAATGGCAACTTATTATTGTATAGTTTAAAGTCTACTCCCATATCTGAAAATAATTTTTTACGTTTATTTATAGTCCTTTTTATTAGTTTAAATAAGTTATTGAACTCCTCTTCTTCTCCAGCTGTTACTACACCACCAAAATGTTTGGAATTTAAATACTTATTTAAAAATTCAGAACCATAATCTATGGCGTAAAAGTTAATCAAATCAGAGGGATAGTGCATTATAATTGAATATACAATTGCGTTAAGTAACAGTTCTCTCTCGCTACCATCATTACCGTAAATTATAGTATTACCGTCTTCTAATAAATCATATATAACAGCACCTTGCTCTTGTTTTTCTGGGGCATCGTATTCTCCAATTAAAGCTTTGAATTCAGCTTTATTACTAGTAAATTTATATTTCTTATATAGGTCATTAATAAGAATATTTTCAGGTACGTTATCAAGCCATAACTTTCTAGAGAATTTATTTACCCTATTAGCGGACTCGATTATATCAGCTAATATTGCGCTCAATTGATCAGCTTGAGCAAGCTTTTTTTCTTGACTGATAGTTTGAATATCTTTAATAACTAAACCACAATCATTAATAATATTAACGCTTTTGTCTACCTGTTTAACTATCTTATCGGATGGGTAATATTTTGCTCCACACCATCCAGATTGTCCTAGTGCGTAATATTCATCATATCCAACTTGTAAATAAAAACGTCCTACTTGTTTTAAATGTACAGCATCACTCTTCTTAAGCATTTCTCTACTGTCAGATTCATCTTGTACTCTTAGACAGACTTTAAATCTAGAGTTTGACCAAATTTGGTCATCTACAACACCTGTTGGCTTTTGTGTCGCTAGTATTAAATGGACTCCAAGTGATCTACCAATACGTGCTACACTTACTAAATTATCCATAAAGTCCGGTTGCTGATTTTTTAATTCAGCAAACTCATCACAAATAATAAACAAGTGTGGTAGAGCTTCATTAAGCTTTCCATCGTGATAAAATCTTTGATATTTGTAAATATCCATCGTACTTTCGCCTAATATCTCACGCGCTTCATTAAATAATTTTTGTCTTCTCTTAACTTCACTGTCTATACTGACTAATGTACGATCCATTTCTGCTTTATCTAGGTTTGTTATTGTCCCGGCCAAGTGTGGTAATATCATACCGGCAACTTTGTTTTCAAAAGCCAACGCAAGGCCTCCACCCTTATAGTCTATCAGAATAAATGACACATCATCTGGACTATAATTAATACACATAGATAAGATATATGTAATTATAAACTCCGATTTACCACTACCAGTTGTTCCCGCAATTAATCCATGTGGCCCATGAACTTTTTCATGTAAGTCTAGATACATTAAGTTTTCTTGGCTATCGACACCAATTTCAGCTTTAAGACTAGCAGTTGAGTCATTAATATTCCATCGGCTTAAAATATTTAATTGTTCTACTTTACCAACCCTTTCCATTTCTAAAAATGATATTGATTCAGGTAAACGGCTTATTCCTTCCTCCAACTCTATGGGAATGTTAGATACTATCTTAGAAACAGCCATCATATTGATACTATAATCTACTTCATCATTAAAATATATCTGCTCTTGTTTTTCATATGAATTTTTCAATATGCCGCTATTATTATCTGCCCCAAGGGTTATAAAATTATTACATTTACTTGGCAATTTACTCAATTGATTTTCAATCATAAGGCAACTAAATCCAAGATGACTATCGTTCTCAGTTATGTCTTTAAAAAAATTGTAGTTTTTAATCATTTCGCAGCTATCAGTTATTATTATGTAATGTGGTTTAGGAAATTCACACTTATTGTGTATTCTATTGCTTAATTCATTAGACAAGAAATCTGACACAGTTTTACCACTATCTACATTAGAGGCAAAGAAGCGGAAACTTCTATTGTTATTAAAATTGTGATTTAAATATTTTACATAATCCCAATTTTTTGAATTATCTTCATTAGTAAAAATAACAATTTTTACATCTTCATAATTATAAAATGTAATCAATTGCAAAATAATATTGTGAACGAATCCATGACTTTTATTAAAATTACCCATTATTGCTGTTATATGATTCTCTAATAAAGAATAACCAATTGGAACATCATTTATATACTTATATTGCTGGATTAAATTATCAGCCTGTTTTCTAAATTCATTTTCTTCAATACCAAAACTTTCTTCTGGATATTCAACATTAACTTTAAATGGCGTTTTTCCTGTTCCAATTCTAACTAAAAGAAAATCATCCTGGTCATTACGTTTAGCCCAAAAGTTATATCCTCTTCTTTGAATTATTTTTATACATTCACTGCAGCTAATTAAGTTTTCAAGTATTATTTCTTTTTGAGTTTTATATTCAGTTGCCAGTTCCTGATGCTTCGTATTTAAATATCTCTGATATTTGTCAAGTTGTACTCGCGCCTTTTTTATATTTGATCTTTTAGTGTAATTTCTAATTATTAATGGCCATACTAATATTGTTAAAAACATGGCAATTGCCGATATTAATGATGGTAATTGTTCCCCAATAGTCGTTTCTTCTGAAAAAATTTTACTTATACTACTACCAAAAGTAGCAACAGATATCAGCGCCATTGTTATCATTGGGCCAATTGTTAGTATAAATGGAGCATCTTCGTCTTTGCCGTTACCTGACGAAGGAATTAATAACTTTATATTTTTTTCTTCAATAAATCGTCTTATTCTAGGTGATTTTGAAAAATAATTGTCTTTTGTATAAAGACTTCTATCCTTAACCTCTATATCTTGTGCTGGAGTGTAAAAACCATTTCTAATAACTGCACCAGCTGTTGATAGCAAATAGTCTTTACTAGATGGATTATTAATTAAAATGATCTTATTTAGAAATATGATTCTTAAGGAATAAATCATTATGCTATCGCCATATTTTAAGATATATTCTTGATTTTTTAAAAGACTGTTATTTATATAGATACTTGCATTTCCTTTTTGACTTAGGACAAAATATTTTTCTTTTAGCAATATACTGGCAATAATACCATTACCTAATGGATATTTAAGATTACAGTCAGCAGAGTTGCCAATTATTAGACTTAATCTATTGTCATAATTATATATATCATAATGATTATTTTCTATGCTACATATATATATTAGGTAATCAATATCATTGCGTCTTAAATAATAAAATGTATTATTGATAACTTCCATCTCTCTATATATGCAATTATTGCTTACAACAGATACATCTCCAGTTGAATACAAATACCATTTACCATTTCTTGCTTCAATATTAATTAATTTAGACTCTTCGTTGCTATTTTCATCAAAGCTAAAACTACCAGAAATGTCTTGAGATAGTGTAAAATTCAATACCTTATCTTGTAAAAATAAATATATTTTCAACTTAAAATCACCTCTGTTAAATACAAAATAGTTCTATTAATTATAATAATCAGTGATTGAGTTTTTTAATTATTATTCATTATATTTTTTATATTGTCATCTAATTGTTTTTTTATATCAATAACTTCTTTTTTTGCTGTGCATATTTCTTTATTTCCAATTGTTTGACCATCAATTGAAATAGATTCTTCTAAAATATTCAGTAAGTCCTCAAGCTTCAACTCCAATCTTCCAATTGAACTATAAATCTTTTTTAAAATATCAATTGTTATTATTTTATCTTCATCCATATTATAGTTTACCATTATTTAATGTCATCAAATAATGCTCCCGTAATTTTATTAGCTTGTATATATTTACTAGCATTATTAACTAAAATAATTTCATTATTAAAATTATTCTTTTTTATAATGCTGAATTTGTTAGATAATTCTTTTTTTATATTAATTAAATCATTATAGTTTTTGGTCACATAATTAGTGTTTATTTCACTTAGTCTTTTTATAATTTTGTCAAAAGTTGAACTTTTCTCCCGATTGTAGTACACAAATTTATCGATTTGTTTTATAAATTCCTCAACATTCATGAGATTTTTCATACTATTCCTCACATCAAATCTTTTATATCATTTTCTTTTAGTATTTCAATACTAATTTTGGAAATGTTTATTTTGGTGATAGCCTCAATATTGTTAATTTTATCAATAGTTGAACTATAGCTATTTTTAACATGATTAAGGCTAGCAATCAAATTAGGAAAATAACATTTGTGATTTTGAACTAAATGTAAATATTTTATTGGTATATTATTATACAATAGCAAAATTTCCTTTACTAGTTTTATTAGATTATCAAAGTAATTATAAACTTCTATCCTTTTTTTTAAATCGAATTTAATAACTTTTCCTATACAACCATATTCATTTGCTATATATTCATATACTGCAATTAAAGATTTAATTTCTAAAATATTATTATATACTTTTCTCTGTTCGATAGTTACTTTATCAAGAAAGTTAGTGGCTTTATCTCCGTACCATAAGCCATTTATATCTGACAATATTTTTTTTGTATTAAGTATATTATTCTCATAATCCACAATTAACTTATTCAAGTCTTCTATGTCTTTACGTATGTTCTTAACATCTACTTCCATTTATTCACCTTTTTCTATATGGATATAAACTTATTAAATTTACATCCATATAGAAAAAAGTATTTTCTATATGGATTTTATTGTCCTAAAAATGCTTGCGATACTTTTCCCTCAACATTGCTATAAACAGCGATTGTATCATCAATTGCTTTCTTTGCCTCATCAGTTATTGTTGTAAATTCGTTGTCAATAATATTCTTAATTGTATCTAATGACGAAATTAAATTTTCTGCTTGATTTCCACCAACAAAACCACAATCACTAACTGCATGTTTAGCATGTTCTAAGGCTAACCTAGCTTCAGTCTGAATAGATGGTAACATTTTTGATACTGAGCTTGACAATTGCAAATCAATTCCTCTTACACCGTTGATATTTTCCAAAATATTATCGACGTTAATTGAAATTTGTCTTAATGAACCCTGTACAGGATTGTATACTGAGCCTGTAGAGTTTGCCCAAGTAGCTGCTGCAGAATTCATTGCATCTACAACACTTTGAAAAGTTTGATTAGCTTCTTTATTTAGATTATCAACCGTATTTTTTAGCGTATTAAAAAAAATTTGTGCTTCCTTACAGGCCCATTTATCAGCCATACCATTAACAAATCCCTTCTGAACACGATCACCAATCTGATTGATTAACTCATTGTATGCAGCGATTACTTTATCTACTGATGTTTTTACTTGTTCTGGATTAAATCCCGTTAATGCCATATATATCCCTCCCCATATTATATTCTCATAGCATTTCTATATAATTATAGGATAATATTGCCATTAAAATCAAGCCTTTTAATTTTTTTCC
>CADCQR010000107.1 GCA_902803685.1 uncultured Erysipelotrichaceae bacterium | reverse complement strand
ATATTTACTAAAATTTAATTCTAATTGTTCCTTTTGCTTTAGCATAATTTAATCACCATTATCCTTATATATCTAATTATACCAAAACAAAAAGATTACTGATATTGTTTACAGTAATCTTTGTATACTTTTTCAGCAGTCTCTTTAAAAAACCCCTTTTTTATTTCAATAAATAATCTATCGTAACTTTAAATACATCATCAATTTTTTCATACAAAGAATGCGATGCCTCAAAATAATATTTCTCTATACCATTAACTTCGCAAAACTTTTCATTATAATCATTATTTAATATAACATCATTTTTGCCAAACAATATGATTATTCTGTCACTAAATCTCGTATAATAATCAGGGTGAAAAGCTTTACACTCAGTTATCATTTTAATACCAAATTTAAAATTCTTAGCACCAACTAATGTATATCCATTTTTTTCTAAAGAACCGTCTTTATATGACTTTACAATATCTTTACCAAATATTGAATTATCATTTAGAAAGCAACTCTCTAATGGATATAAACACGGACTATACATTACAATTTTATTAGGTACAATATCTTCATTTTGCTTTAAAAATTCACATAGTACTGTAGCTCCATAGGAAAAAGTTAAGAAACTAACATTTTTCTTATCCATAACCTCGTTTTTAAAAACCAAACCTAATTCTTCAACGCTTTTTGATAAACATACATCATAATCATTTCCCTCACTATCACCATGCCCAGAAAAATCAAATAACACGACCTTGTAATTATTAGTCATTAACTTATTTGCCAAATCTTGAAAGTAACTATCAGCCATAGTCCTGCCTTTTCTACAACCAGTTATTCCATGACAAAAAACAATCGTTGAAGTAAATTTTTCAGGTATATATGTCTCAACATATATTTTTTCACCACTACTATTTAATAAATAATTATTAGCTATCAAATTTGCCACTCCTTTCACAAAATTAATTATAAAAATATAAATATATGTATGTACTACAAAATTCACTTTGCTTAAATAACTTTCATAATTTCAAAAAAGTAAACACATTTTATTTTGATTTTCACTTTTATATTCTTCTTAGATTTTATTAGGAATTAATCAATTCCTTTATATCAGTTTTTTTTAAAATCTTATAATTTTTTGAATTATCTAATATAAAATCCATTTTTCTTCTTTTATTTTTTAAGTCTTTATATGCCCATTTTAACATTTTACATAGACTTTTTACTGTAGGCTTATAATTATATTTTTCTATACCAATCTTTTGTTTTATCCACCTACAAACACACCTATTATAAATAGTTACCTTAGATAAGTCTATATAATAAACAATATCTGCTAATTTAATACCTTCAATAAAAATGTCTCTACCAACATCCTCAATAATCCACGATTTATTACTAATTATTTTATTAAACAATTTAGTACTCTCAGCAACAGTCCTTTTTGTATTACCATTATCATCATCCCATACAACCTTATCTAATTCATAAGCATCTATATGAAACTTCTTAGATAAAGCCCCCGCCAATGTGGTTTTCCCACTACCAACAGGTCCAATTATATATATTTTCTTATACATAAAATAGCCTCATACTAATAATATTTAATTTCTAAATCAATATTAACTTTTTCTTATCTGTTGCAACTTTTCAGCAGCAACGATTCTAAATCTATCTTTATCCATAATACATCTAACTGTTTCTACGTCCTTATCTATCCTAGTATAGTGAGCAACATATTCATCATAGAATTCAAATCCCAATTTATCACATAAACCTCCAGACTTAAAATTATCTTTTGCATAACCATATATAATATTATCAACATCAAGATTATTAAATATATATTCCATTGCACAAAGCATTGCTTCAGTTGCATAATCTTCACCCCAATAATCAGGATGTACATTTATACTCACTTCTATAGATTTATTATCTTCCTTATATCTATCAAATGTTACATTACCAATTGGCGTATTATCATCATTTTTAAATATAATAAAATCCAAAACATTGTCTTCCTCATCTGCATAAGTCTCAAAACCTCTAAGTCTTTCTGGATTATACTTAACAAATTCAAATTCTCCAGCAATATTTCTCAATCTTGTAAAATCATATTCATAAACTTTTACAAAATCCTCATAAGTTCCCCTCTTTAATATCAATCGTCTTGATTCTAACGTTGGCGTAGTATATTTCAAGATATCACCTCACATACCTAATACTTAAATAATAACATATTACATTAGAGTAAAAAGAATACCAACAATCTTTGAATTTTCTACCTTTTCTTTTCCAAAAATATTATAGAACACATCAGTAAACTCATCCTTTGAATAGTTAAGAACACTATTTGATATATCCTCATGTGCCCATAAATCATCAATGTCATTATATACATATTTGTCTTTTACCTTAACAAAGACATATTTATCATTCTCGTCAACCACGACAAATTTAATTTGATCTCCAACTCTAATACTTTCTGTTTTATCATTTAATAGCCTAAATTCAATTGTTTTCTTTCCAGAAATAATGTCATTATATACAGAATCATATATCCTATATTCAAGCGTTTTTATAAAAATCAACTCCAATATCTTATGAAATAAGTCCCATAAATAAAAGTATATTTTTAATTATACAATTAAGAAACAGCAGTAATAAACCAATCCAAACAATTAGCTTATAAGATATTTTCAACCTTTTATGAAAGAGTAAATATAGGCTTTCATTAATAATATAAAAGTTAACAAAGAAAACACTATATACAACAATAGGATTATAATACAAAGAATTCAAAATATCTAATTTTAATAATGCAATAACTGCCCTAGTTCCACCACAGCCGGGGCAATAAACTTTTAAATAGGTATAAAAAGGACAAGGTGGTATAGTAATATACTTATAAAGAAATGAAAAGTATAAAGTAACCACAATAACAATTAAAAAATAGGTTATTACAATTGCTAAATAATTATAGCGAGTATCATTATCCATATAAAGCAAGCCTCACATTTTAAAATATTTTAAAAAGCTATTAAAAAATAGCTTTTAATTATTTAAGTATTTGAATATTACCAATCAATGGAACTCTTTTTTCTTCTTGATTAATAGCTGCTATTAAACCCATAATCCAGCATACAACCATAAAAATAGCCCAAATCCAGCCAACACATGGAATTACAGATAGCATCGTAAATAAAAAGATTACCAATGCTTGATTTAGATGAAATTTTGCTCCCTCCTTGTCACCAGCAACAAAAGCAATAATTAACCCAATCCAAGTAATGTATGCTACTATACTTGTTGTCTTCTTATCCATAACAAAAATACCTCCTATACTACTAAGTGAGCAACTTTAACACACTTATGCTATTATAATATCATATTAAACAACTTTAATCAATATTTGAACAACCAATATAAAGGCATTTTATATGTTAAACAAATCATTGATAATCTTATATTTAGAAGCCTCTCTTCTCTTATGCCTATCCATTAACATAACGTCTAATCCTTTTTCTTGTGCTATAGCTAAATTCACTTCATTATCATCAATAAATAATGCTTCTCCAAACTTTATATCAAAGTCCTTAATTGGAAAATCAAAAAATGTCTTATCCTTTTTCTCTACACCATAAATTGAAGAAACATAAATTTTATCAAAGTAATCAAAAATATTAAAATGCTTCATATATGGAATAACACAAGGCCAATTATCACTTAAAAGTATTAAAATATATTTTTCTTTTAACAAAGTTAATTCCTCTATAACATGATCACATATTTTATATTTATCAAAATTATAAGTCCTATCCTTTGCTATTTCTAAAGCCAAACTACTATTGTAATTAGGATAATCAATATTAGATAAAATACTATCATAAAACCTAAAGAACATATCTTGTTCTTCTTCCAAAGTAGTTATCTTCTCTGACAATATATGCTTAAATTTATTTCTAACTTCTTTAAATTTATCAATATTTATCTTGTCAACATCTATAAGCTTTAGAAACTTTGGAGTAATATCCCAATTACCAGTAGTTGGTGTAACTAAAACATTACCAAAATCAAGAATTATATATTTATACTTCATACTATTTCCCTCCTTCAGAAAAACAAATCACATAACTAATTTTATTTATTATTAAAAACTTATCTCGCAAAATTTTTTGTTCATTTCCCATACGAAAAATATTCTTCTATATAAGAATATAATGTAGATATTTAAAAAGCTTCTACAATCAATATATTTATACTATTCAGCAATAAAAACACGTCTAAATCCTTTTACAGGATCACTAAAACCAACATAATCGTAAAATTTATGGGCTTTACTTCGACCAATTGAAGAAACTCCCCAAATACTTTCTAGTTTTTTCTTTTTGGCCATAGATACTAAGGAACCAATCAATTGTGTACCTACTCTCCGTCTTCTAAATTTCTTATCTATAACCAAATAATCAAATACAATATACTTCATACAATTAAAAGCATATGCTTTATTTACACTAAATGTTATAGTACCAATAACTTTACCTTTATATTCTGCCACTAATAAATAATTATGTTTAGAATTATAATCGTAATTTTCAACAATTTTATCTACACTATTATCATCTCCTAGCCAATTTTCAGATTTGTATAATCTTACAATCGCCGGGATATCATCTTTTATAGCTTTTCTTATATTAACAAGTAAACTAGTTTTTCTTTTCTTTAAAGTATTATTCATAAACCCATCTAAAGAAATATTATTAATATCACATAAATACTTAATTATATTTTGATACCACTTTTCAACTCGCAAAATAGCAGCATCTTTAGTAAACCAACCATACTCACTAGTAACCATTACATTTCCTTTATAAGTAGAAAGACTTATATCAGGCTCTTCTATTGCATAACCAAATAATTTACCAGCACTTATTTTTTTCTCTATTATAGAATAGTTAAATAACTTTTTTCCAGTACAACTAATAAATATTGAATTTTCTTTTAAAGATAATAATAAATCATCTGTAATAATCTTACTAGTATCATCATTTATTTGAAGACATAAATATATAACATCACACAATTTAAAAAGTTTTTTTAGAGAAATATATTCATAATTTGATTGCTTAATTTTCCTATTCCAGTAATAAACTTTCATTCCAATACCATCACAAATATCAGCAATCTTAGTTCCAATATTACCTAAACCAACAATTCCCACTTTTTTATCTTTTAATTGCATCTGTAAAAATTCATCAGTAAAATCTTGTTTGTTATTATTTTTTATTTGTAGTGGTATCTTCTTGGCACAAGCAAACATGTACATAACTAAATACTCAGCTACACTATCTGCTGCATATCTTGGAATATTATAAACAGAAATACCATTATTTTCACAATATTCTAAATCAATATAACTCTTATCCGTTGTTCCCAAAAAAACTGCTTTAAGATTAGAGGCCGTCTCAAGAATATCATTTGGAAAACTCCATCCACCAAAATCAGGATCATATACAATTATCTTCTCATTATTATTAGTAATAATTTCTTCTATATAATTATCAGAATTAAGAAAAATAATCTCTCCATATTTTTTCATACTCTCAATATGTTCACTACTAAATAAATTTTTCTCACCAACAATATAAGTAATCATATTTATCACCTCTATAAACAAAATTTCATATGCATTTAAAAGCATTATTATACAACAAAACATTATTCCTCATGCTTATTACTACATATCTCTAATAAATTACCATCTGAATCAGTAATATTAAAATAACAATATGGTTCAACAATATTAACATACATTATTTTAGAAACAGTACCAATATTTAATTTTTTTATTCTTTGATATTCATTCTTTAAATCTTCGGTATAAAAGTCAAGTGTTATAATATTGTTTTTTCTTTCTAAAATTTCTGTATTGAAATCATTAATATATGCTTCATTATACTTTTCAGTACTATTAATTTCTTTATTTAATAATTCTTCATCGTATTCTTTATTATAAATTGAGAATCTATTTCCCTTATCATACTCTACCCACCTATTTTCACAATATACTATTGCCTCAGTTTGTAATATTTGATTGTAAAAGTTTATTGATTTATTAAAATCAGTTGTTTCTATATATACACTAATTAATTCCATATACTATTCCTAGTTTCTTAGCATGATATAGAGTTATTTTATAAATCCCAGACAAATGATAAACAACTCAAATTGTCCCTATAATATGTGTCAACATAACAGATTAATACTATTAATTTATTTTTCTAGTAGTATGATTACCTAAATACTTTTCATAGAATATATCTATATCTTTAAATATTTCGTCACGATTATTAAACACAGTAATATGATTACCAGGATATAATTTAAATATTGATTTTAAACCCATACTATTATAAATCTGTTCTTGTTTTTTAAATCTATCTTGAATAACCGTTCCTAAGACTTTATTAATAGAATTAACCTCTTGATTACTAAACAAACCAAACTTTGCTGTATAATTACCGTCTTTGTCTAAAATAAAAACTTGTTTTCCACTATCATCAATAAAAGGCGTTTCATTGCCACATTCATCTGTTAAAACGGAAGCTTTTCCAGCAGAATCTTTATAATAATATGGTCTAAAACTAGGTATAGCAGAATCAGATTTATCAGTATCTCCCATATAGTAAAAAAATGAAATATTAGAAAAATCATCGTAATTAAAATCATCTACATCTGAAATCCCTGTTGGATAGGTAAATTCATAACCATCAATCTCAGCTACAGGCATTGATATTGCTCCTCCTGTACCGCCTGCTATAAGAGCTTTTATCATCTCAGGATGTAATAAAGCTAAATGGGACGCAAACTTTGCTCCTTCAGAATATCCAGAAACAATCACTTTATCATCTACATCTATTCCATTATCCCTTAATATTTTTATTCCACATTCCATCATTTCCTTATGTTGATTTGCTAAATTTTCATACATATATAAATAATTACTAAATTTAGAATTACTTATTCTAGAAAAATCATTATTAAAACAATCTCTTCCTAAAAAATTAGGTCTAAATCCCTTAAAACGAGGAATAGCCGGTACCAACATCGGCCACCCTTTTTCTAAACATAGGTATACCAAAACTGGATCAATACTTTCAAAATCATTTTTAGCATATTCAATTAAGTCCTCAAATGATGAACATGAACTTGATTTATCGCCTGGTAAATTACAAGCATATACTAGTTCTGGATTGGTACTTAAGTTTACTGGAATAATAAGCTTAAATGGGAAATTAAAACCAAACCTAGAATCGGCATCAACATCTATACAATTTGTTATTGCATCCCTTAACTTAAAAGCTTGCATATTATCACCACATATACATTATATCATGGGAATTAATATATTTTAACATTAATAAATACACATAACTTTCTATTATTTTCTATTATTTTCCTTAAAACGTTCCCCATATCCATACTTATTAGTAAGTGGATCTTTAAATAAAAAATTCTTGATAGGTAATAACGTAAGCAACAAATAACAGCCAAATATTATAAATAATAAAACACAAGATAAATAATGCATTGTAAAACTAACTGGTCTTAATTTCAATAAATAATAAAATACTAACTGACTAATAATAATGACAATATAAAAACTAATAATATCAAATATAAAATAACCTTTTTTAGCAATATATTTATGCCCATAAAATAACAATGGCATCAAAATAATAATTGTAAGCAAGCTAATTGCCTTAGAAAAAAAATAGTTTGGATTAGTACCATATATAAAACCATCAACTAATCCCCATAACAAGGTGGGAGTCAAAGCGATTTTAATATGCTCCCAAGTACTTTCATTAACAGCGGCCAAAATACCAATAAACTTATTATGATTACACCAGTCATATAAAAAATGTAATAAAGTTCCAATTATAGATATAATAACTATACTAACAAAAAGATATAACATAACAAAAATCTCCACATTAAATTCTAGTAATGAAGAGGAAAAAATATACCTTTAAATAACAAAAAAATACCACCAAGGTATTTCAAACTAAAATATTATCCTTTACGTGCAGCTTCAATCTGTTTTTTGCACTCATCTTCTAAGACTCCAGTTATTATATTTATATCATTCTTACACTTTTCTTTAATATCAAAGACCGTTATATAAGGATTCATATCATTTTCACTTTTCGCGCCAAATATAAAATTAGTTATTTTTGCTTTTATCGCTGCCGAGAAACACATACTACAACTCCATGCGTTTGAAATTAATATATAATCCGATAAATTCTTGGTTTTTAAATCACGACAAGCAGCTTTTATTAAGTTTATTTCGGCGTGTGCCGTCGGATCCAATGCGGTATTAGAAGTATTGTGAGCTTTATATTTAATATTACCATCTTTATCTAATAAAAAAGCAGCAAACGGAGAATTTCCCTCGCCTATAGCACAATCTACCTCATTCATAACTAGTTTCATCAAACAATTCATTTTTTCTTCTCCAATGTCTATATTCATCTATATCACCACCTTTTTAATTTTTCCTTATACAATAAAATATTTAATAACATATAACATAATCTAATTTATAAATTCCCAAATTCTTTTATATTGCTCTAATTGATTAACTTTCTTTACTTGCGTAACAGGATGATATAACGGAATTACAATATAGGAATCTGCCTTTATCACAGGATATTTTTCAATAGTAACTTTTAACGTTTTATCTATCTTAAAATTAAAAATATTTGATAAAGATTTTAATGGATAATAACCAAGCGTTAATATAACTTTCGGTTTAACAATTTCAATTTGTTTATATAGAAACTCACTACAATTCATTGTAGATTTATTTAAATCAATATTGTTACCTCGATAATTATTTCCTTGTCGTGCACACATTATAGCATTGGTAATAAAAATATCATCTAAATGTATATTTACCAGCTGAAGAATTTACAATATAATAATTCAAAGCTCTTTTTGTCTGCTCTTTTCTAGATTAATTACATCTTGCCAATTATCCTTTTCTTTATTTAATAAATTACTATACTTTTTCATATCACTATACAGCTCAATCTTGCCCTATAATCATTATTTTTGAATTTAATCTATTAAATCAATCAGTCCAAATTGAAGGGATATTCCTACAAAAATCAGCATCTTTAAAATAATTTATTAATGATTTTTCTCTACACAGCAAATTAGTACATCTTTGGTATTGACTTAATGAATCAATTAATCTATCAAATTCTTGTTTTTTCATAACAATCATACACTCAATACAACTAAATTTGTCTTAAAGACTTTCTTAATGCCTTATACCTATACGTATCTTCCAAGTCTTTACCTTTCAGCTCGCTAAAAGCTACATTTGTACCATCTAAAATAAAAACAGAATAAAAATACGGTTTCTTTAATTTTCCAATAATCTCAGTAGCAATAGTTCCTTCACTTTCACCAAACTCTTGATTATATTCACCATTTGGCATCATAATAGTTACACAGCACCTATATTTTGCTTTTCTATTATCTTGAGAATTAAGCTCTCTTAGTAATTTTACTACGCATTGATGCTTTGGCAATTCTGGATTCTTTGCAATTTCATCATCAGCATATCTAGTGGTGTATACACCAGGTGCACCATCCAAAACATCGACAAACAATCCAGCATCATCTGTAATTATTGGATACTCAATGCCATGGTCACAACAAAATGATAAAATACTCTGTGCTTTAATCAATGAATTTTCCTCTATTGTTGAACCATTTTCATCGATTTCTCCTCTATCCCAACCAATATCTGCCATACTTAACACTTGAATATCTAAACCAAGTTCATTAATAATATTTTGTAAATCTTCTACTTTTCTCGCATTTGTAGTACCAAAAACTAAATTCATAACATCACCCAAAAGTATTATAACACAATATACTTACTTACTAATAACATCCAGTTTTTATAAAATAAGTAATA
Source organism: uncultured Erysipelotrichaceae bacterium (assembly GCA_902803685.1). The sequence goes on along the minus strand of CADCQR010000107.1, from coordinate 46,100 downwards.
CGCATATAAATAATTATCTATTTTTAAAAAAAGACTTTTCTCCTTCATAATTATATTCATTTTTATTATCATAACTCTTTTCCCTAATACTACTTAGTTCATGATTATAATATTGAATATCATTATTTATTTTATTTATATCCGCCTTAATCATTTTTTCATCTTTTTCCAAAGCAAGTACTTTATCACTTATATCTAGGAATTCTTCATCTACATGTCTTTGAACTGTCAAACTCTGTTTTAACTTTCTTTCTGCCTCATTATATCTTTTCTTTCTACCATATACATAATAAAATTCCCCCAACAAAAGAATAAATATTACTAATAAAAAGTGTATTTTTTTATTAGTAATCAAAACAAATAGAGAAATGACAATTGATAAAATAATAATAATATCAACAATGTCACATTTTAAAAGTTTATTTAAAGCCTCTTTTTCTTCACTAATATTCATTTCTATATAACTAAGTTCATCCTGCTTATTATTTAGCTTTTTATAATGAAAATTTAATTTCCTATATAACGCCTCCAACTTCAAAGTAGACCTTCTCTTTTTTCTCATTAATTTACTCAACATATTTTTTAATAAGTATATATAATTATTAGAAATATTATCTTCTTTTGCTTCTTTTTCATCTTTTCTCACTGTTTTATTATTTTCGTATACAACATTACCATTCTCAATTTCTTTTTTTATTTTATATAGAAGTAATATAGTATTTTTATCACTCTTATTATTATCAGGATGATACTTTTTTAGTAACTTATTTAATTTTTTCTTAACATCCTTAGTGTACTTTCCGCGATAACCAATAAACTTTAATATCTCATCTCTGTTCACAAAAACACCTTCTTAATCTAAATACAACAATTATCTCAAATACATTCGATATAGATAACAATATCAAAAACATATTAATAAATAATATTACCTTTGGATTTACTCAGCACTTTAACAAACTGCTCTGGTATCTTTTTATTAACTAACTCAACCAACGAATAATCTATTCCATATAAGGCTTCTGCCATTCCTCCAACGATAGCACAATTGGTATCAGTATCTCCGCCCATTAATAAAGTCTTTCTAATGGCATCTTCAAAACTATTAGAATTATAAAAAGCATATAAACAATTTCCAATTGTTTCTTTACAACTTGTATTAAATCTATTGAATGGTTTATATTTTACAACAAGATTCATTCTATTAAATATTTCCTCTTTTGTGTATCCTTTTCTTAAATAAAATATAATTAAAGCTATAGTCGTTGCTGAGTCAATAGCCTCTTCAGAATTATGAGAAGGCATAGTTGCCATCTTTGCATTTTCTTTAACTTCATCTTCACTATCAAACATATAACCAACTGGAGATATTCTCATCATAGCACCATTTCCGTGACTCGTTCCGTTCACAAAAGACTCACTCCATTTTATTAAAGTAGGAGAAAATGAATATTTAAAATATGGTTTAAAGTTAGGCAAATATTCCTTATATTCTTGAATATAATCTCTTAAATATTTTTCATAATCTCCATTACTTAATATAGAATCAAGTATCGCAATAGTTAAAATAGTATCATCACTATAAAAAGATTCTTCAGTTATTAATTCAGTAGGATTAATGTTTTCTATTCTCTTTAATTGCAAGAACTCATAAACACTCCCTGCTAAATCTCCATATATTGCTCCATACATATTTACCTCTCATAAAATATAAAAATCAACTATATCCACACTATGTATATATCTGTTCAATTTCATTATATTCCTTTATTGCCATATCAAAAGAATCATATAAACTCTTCCAATAACTAAGGAATAATACAAAATTATTAGCGTTTTCCTCCAAATTATTTGGATTATATTTACCAATTAAATTATAATCAGAAATATCAAATTGCACATAAATTTCATCAAAAAAATTCTGTGCATCAACCATAGTCCTAAAGGACAAATATCTACTATTAATATCAATAGCATGATACATCTTATTATAATAATTAGAAAACAACTCCTCATACGTTCCAATTAAATCATCACCGGATAATTTTTTCTTTTGAACTTCACATTTTTTGACTACTAGATTAGTGATATCTACTACCTCTAAATTATAATAATTTCTCAAATCTTTGATTATTCTATCCAAAGCATCAATTATCTGCAAATTATTGCCACTAAGTAATGTTAAATATTTATCAACAAAATTAGCAGGTACACTTTTCATACCACGTATTTCATCGGGAATATTTTTAGTACCACCATGTACATATTCCTTATTCATCAAATATATAATATTTTCAATATAACTCATTATTAAACCAAGTTTTTTATAAAACAACTTACATGAATTATCTCTAATAGTAGTCATATTTTTATATTCAAACAATATCTTATCATAATATTTATTTACTTTATCTTTGATAGATACATCATCATTCACAGTTCTATTCAACTCATCTTGATATTTACGATATATTTGTAGACAACTATCATCTCTTATATACACAATATCTAACTGTTTCAATTTTGTAACAAAACAATTGTCATACCGCGCCATATGTTCAAATCTACTCCAGTCCGATACATATATATCATAACCTACATCATCTAATATAAAACAATTATTCAATATAGCTGATTTCCCTACATCATTGGAAATTATCACTAAATCTAAATCTGACTTTTCATAAAAATTACCATTACAAAATGAGCCAGCAATACCTATTAAATCTACAGTTCCAGGGCATTTTTCCTCTATCTGTTTTAACACTACAGAAGTCAGCTTATTATTTCTTTCTAATAGCTCTTCTCTTTTACTATTTTCCATATTCCTAATTCTTTTGCTTAAAAGCATTCTTTTTTCATCTTCTCAACAAAATTATAACCTTTCTTAGAATAAAATTCTCGAGACTGAAAATTAGCAGTTTGTACATGCAAATGAACTTCATCCAAATCATGACTTAAAGCAAAATCTTCAGCCATGCTAATCAAATTAGAACCAATACCAATCCCACGATAATCTTCAGTCACACAATAATCGCCAAGATACAAATAAGTATCTTTTTTTACGACTGACAAATATCCAATCACCATATTTTCAGTACAGCTACAAAGATTACTCTACTATCATCTTTGTAAAACCTATCTAAATAACCGTCTTCATAACCATTTTCCAACGCATTATAAGATACATCTCCATTAAGAACCATTCTTTTATTAATAGTTTTAATCATTTCAATAAATAAATTATTAATATCGTTACTATCTGCCCTAACTGAGCGTCTATAAATAATCTTATACATATGCTCACCACACTATCTAATACAAAAATTATATCATCATACAATCGTTCTTTATATATAACAAAATGTAGTAAGAACTTTTCACTAATACATAATTATTTATTAAATTATTACTACTTATTACAATTTAATCGAATTATTCTTTATTTTTTCAATAATCTTCTCTGCTCTTGACTCCATTTGTGGTAAAGAATCAAATGAAAAGAACTTCAACTGTTTACTTTCATTATCCGATACTTTAATTTCACCACTATAGTTTAACACTTTAAATAAAACAATAACCGTACATAGCTTATCACCATTTGGATATTCAAAATAATAGTCTTCACCAGACAAGACAGTTACTAATTCCAATTTATCTGCACTAATACCTGCCTCCTCTTTTAACTCCCGTATGGCAGTTTCTTCTATACTCTCATATAACTCCATTGCCCCACCAGGAATTCCCCAAGTATTAGTATCACTTCGTAAATTTAATAAAATTTCATTTTTTTCATTAAAAACCAAAGTTGTAGCACCTAAACCAATTAACGGTGCATGATTAACAAGCTTACGCAAATCCATTATATATCCCATATATACCTCCTAAAATATCACAACTACTTTCTAAGGCCATCACTTTGAACCCAAGAATAAAATAATGACTTATCAGGCAATATATACCGATAATCCATCTGACTTTTATAATTATCTATAACAGCTATTGCCTCATTCAAAACAGCCCCTTTAGATTTCCCAGCCACATCTAACACAACTTCATTAGGTAATAAAGGTCTATCCATTATCCTCTTGGTAGATACTTCTAAAAGCTCTAAATCAATTAAACCTTGTGCTCCTCGAGAAAGCATCTGACTTTTATTTTGTTCATAGTCAGAAGAAATTAATTTTATTGTTATAAAGTTTTTACCACGAAATACAACTGGGATTTCTCTAGTCCTTAAATCATTAAAATCTAAAGCAATAATATTTTTCATTCCTTTATTGTGAAAATACTTTAACAATTCTATTGAACTTTCCCACAAAACTTCTTCCTCATATTTACCTTCATCCACATTATCAGGTATTCCAAATTCCGGAATCATATTTTGTTCAAAGTAAACTCCATTATAATGTTCATATAGTCCCTTGGCTAAAGTTGTTTTACCAACACCACTGGGTCCAATAATAAATATAAAGTCTTTCAAGAAAATCACCACCTATAATACATAACATAAAAAGTAGATTTAAAATCTACTATGAAAATAACGTTAATTCAGACTTATATTGTTTTGAAATATAAAATAAAATCAAAACTGTATATATTATTGTACTGCATATAATAACTATTAAGGATTGATAATTAACATTATTCATTATTACATCATTTAAAGCAGATCCACAATTAGCAATAGGAATAAGATTTAAAATAGAATTATCAATCTCCATGACTCCTAAAAAGTAAGGTATCATTGGTAATACGGAAATAAACTGAAGTGAAGATTGTGCTTCCTTGTAGGTCTTTGCATTTCCCGCAAGAACCATACAAACTCCTGAAGAAAGAAGTGCTGCTAAAAACAATAGAAATATCGCTAAAAACATAGAGCCAATATTTGTAGTAAATACAATATCTTCATATGATTTAAATAGAGCTTTTCCAATAGAGAAAGTAGGAATAGATAATAAATATGATATTAAACCTACCACAAATCCTAATATGGAAGACGCTAAATACTTTCCAATTACTAATTCCGAGCTTCTTACTGGGAAAGTAAGAATCGTTTCCAACGTCCCACGTTCTTTTTCACCAGAAGTAGCATCAGTTACAACAACAACACAAACCATAACTATAATCATTACTACATAAGCAATAATTAAACTAAATATTACACTTAACATAATATTAGAATCTTCAGTCTTTAATGATTGATAATGAACCAAAATATTATTAAATACTTTATTAGAGTCAATACCTCTTTCTTCTAAATATTTATTACCCAAAACTTGATTATACGATTCTAAATATGAAGAAGCAATAGAAAGAATAATTTCCCCGCTATTTTGAGAAGTATCAGTATAAATAGTATAATCACTATTATCTCTTACAATATATCCATCTATAACAGCATCTTCATATGCCTTTTCTAATTCATCTTTAGTACCATATTCCTTAATACTAACATTATCTAGCGAATTAATAATTACTTTTTCATCATTAGTTAATTGATAATTAGTACCTATAATATATTTAGATTCATTCATAGAATCAAATAAAACACCAAATAATAATATTACAAAAGGAATAAGTAAAGGATAAAGTATTATTTTTTGAATAGACTTTTTATCCCTAACAATCCCTCTTAATTCTTTAAAAAATGTTATTTTAATATTATTCCAATTCATTTTTAGTACCTCCTATCAATTTGAAAAATGCATCTCTAATATTAGATGTATTAGTTTCTTTTTCTATTTCTTTTGGTGTACCAATCGCAATAATCTTTCCTTTATTTAAAAGCACAACCCTATCACAGATATTCTCAGCTTCTTCCATATAATGGGTTGAATAAATAATACATTTTCCCCTTTTTTTCTCTTCTTTTATAAAATCCAATATTACTTGACTTGAAATAATATCAAGACCAGAAGTCGCCTCATCTAATATATAATAATGTGGATCATGCAATACGCACCTCGCAACCCCAACACGCTGTGTCTGACCAGTAGATAAGTTACCAATCCGTTGATTCTTAAAAGAATCAAGTTCAAATCGCTTTATAACGTCTTTCATTCTTTTTTCTAATGTACTTTTATCCATACCATAGTATCCTGCACACATTTCTAATAATTCTACACAAGATATATCCTTATATAACTTTGTATTACCTGATAGAAAAGAAATATTTTTTTTGACTTCTATCTCATTAGCTGTCATTATCTTATCTTCAAAGAATACTTCCCCTACTGTTGGCTTCATTATACCTGCCATTATACGTAGTAAAGTTGTCTTCCCAGCACCGTTAGGGCCTAACAACCCCAATATTTCTCCATCATTTACCTCAAAAGAAATATCCCTATCTGCATAAAATTTAACTTTTCTTCCTCTGTCCCCTCGTTTTTCAAATTCCTTTGAAACATTTTTTACTCTAATCATACACATCTCCCACCATGAATATTAAATAAATAACATAAAATCTATTTATGTACTACATTAACTATAAAACAATTTCAAAGCACAATCAATATAATAAAATATTTAAACTACTGCAATCCTATTCAATAATTAATTCTATCTTCTTTATTTTGATAATTATTAAATGTCTTTATAGTTTCTTCTCTATCAATATGTTCAAAATTAATAATAGAATCCTCTAAACTACCAGTCATTAGATTTCCAATATACTTATATATATAATCATCCCTAAAACCAATTCTCGAGGCATCTTCTTTTGTATTCCCATAATAAACTTTCTTTATATTAGACCAAATTGTAGCAGACAAGCACATAGGGCACGGAAAACATGTCGTATACAACTCACAATCACTTAAATCATGTGAGCCAATATTTTTACAAGCATCTCTTATAGCCATTACTTCTGCATGTGCCGTCGGATCATTGTTCTCTAAAACATGATTAGAGCCCCTACCAATTACCTCACCATTCTTTACAATGCAAGCACCAAACGGGCCACCAACATTAGTAACTAAATTATCATCTGCCATATCCTTTGCAATTTTCATATATTTATTCATACATTTCTCTCCTTACAACTCATAAAAATATTATTTGTTAAAATAATTTGCATACTGCTCTATAAAATTTCCAAGTAATTCACACAATAATTTCAATTTATCTAGGTTATCAGAATTTCTATATTTTCCATTTATTTCTAATTGTATAACATCAACATTTTTTAAATTAAACAAATACTGTGTAATGGCGCCACCTTTAAAAGGATTATTATATTCAACCTTACTAATCCCATTTTCTAAAAACGCCTCAGCAAATTCTCTGATTGTAGAAAAATCAGCCGTCAAATTATTAAGTGTACCCAATTCTACATCGAACTCTCTATCATCCCTAGCACCATGTAAATCAATAACTAATTTGATATCATTTTCCTTTACAAATTCCAGCAATAACTTTTTAAAATCATCATGATTATCACGATTAGAATCTAAGCCGGTGTCTTTAACCTTAATCATACAGTTAACATCAAAATGTTTATTTAAATACAATGCAATTGCTTTAGTATATGTTTCTCCAAACTTAATACCACTTTCTAAAACCTGCTGCATAGTATGAGGTGCCGTAAATAAAATTGGTACTTTTCCTTTTTTAATAACGTACTTCTCATCAAAAGCAACATTTTCTAAATAATTTATCTCTTCATTAAAATTCATCCAATACACCACTTTTATTACAATACTATTTTGTAATATCTAGTCCCCTCTTCCTCTCCTAAAAATATTCCACCATTATTCTCAATGACTTTAGCCGAAGCTATATTACCATTAGATGATTGACCAAATATTTCATTAAAGCCTAATTCTCGGAATTTATTTAAAGCTAATTCAAGTATTTTAGTACCATATCCTTTTCTTCTTTCAGATAGTCTAATCTTATAATAAAAATTTCCCGACCACTTCTTCCAGTTTTCATCAAGCTCAGTCCTTAAACAAATTAACCCAACCGGTATATTATCAACATACATGATATAAGTAATGGTTGGTGTATCATCATAAGTAATCTTATTATTCTGTCTACTTATTTCTCTTTCTAAATATTTATGAAAATCCTTAAAGTCAATTCCAAAACAATTGTTAGTAGAACCAGACTCTTTAAAAGGAATATCTTGATACATATCATAGACATCTTTTCCCATATCTAAATCCAATTTTCTTAAAAAACAATTCATATATTCCCATTCCTTCATTATTTAAAAAATGACAATTTATTTCTAACATCTTCTTCACTATGAGATAATAAATAAGATTTAACCTCCTTATCCCTTTCTATTAGCTCTGGATAATATTTTTCTAAAAAAGCAAATGCCACTTCCAAATCGCCTGTATTTAAATACATTGAAATTGCCACTTCAATTAAATCACTATCATCAGTTGGATAAAAGTTTGGTCTACTGGGATATCTATATATTTTCAATTCACCGTCTTTCTCCAACGATTTTAAATATTCCCACACACTAGGAATTTCTACTTCATCAATAACATTAACAGGCACTTCAGACACATATTAATTTTCTCCAACACCAATTTCATCATGTTTACTAAATGTTGAATCGTCTAATACATAATAACGTCCTCTATTATCAAAAATGTCCTCTAAACAATTACTTTTCCTTTCAATTAAACATCTTTGCCCATCATCATCATGCCCATATATATTAGTAAAATTCAAATTACCACTTTTTACAGAATATATTATAGCTTCAGTTTTATCTGTAGTAGCATAAGCATATTCTACTCCATGATTAACCAATCTTGGAGACATAACTTTTAATCCAGCTTCTTTACAGCCCCTATACAACTTCACTACAATCACTCCTAGTCATTTTTAAAAACAAAAGCATCACCGACAAGATTATTATCATCTCCCGTATATCCATCAATAACTTTTTTCCAAAAATTATGAGCTAAACTACTTCCGAAAGAAGGAGATACTTCCCAATTTCCCTTATACATATCAAAGCAAGCAAAAGCAGCTTTTTTGCCTACCTTATTTTTTCTATATTTAGGAATAACTAAAAACTCTTTTATAGTATGAGCAGTAGAATCTTTCTGAATACAAGTATCTATCATAACAAATCCCAACAATTTATCTGTATCTTGCTCTCTAATAAAATAAGCTTCTCTATCACTGCCTCCGAAGTAACAATCAAACTTTTCATAATCAAACAAAGCATATTCATTCATTTCATTTTGATCATACAGACTTTCCTCATATAATGAATACTGTAATAACCTATGTAAAATATCCTTATCTTTTAAATGCGCTTTATCTAAATATATATCCATATATATCTCCTTAACCATCTTATATTAATGATTCATTAAATTCTTTATGAAATGACTTTATTGTTTCATACCTATTATTTCTATCATAATCAGTTGCATGAATTAATATTTCGTATGTTTTTCTTGACAATAAAAATTTTTCAAAAACAACAGGTACAAACATCTCCTTCTCATATCTTTCATTATAGTTTATTTCATAACTTAATATATCAAAAATCAAAGCTCCTAAAGTAAATACATTGGTCTTTTCATCGATTACTGCCCCTAACATATTCTCTTCCGGAGACTTTTGTAGCATCGTACCATAATATGTTCTTCCTAAATTATTAGTAGCTGGTAAATCTTTAAACAAATCTATATCACAAAACTTAACATCATCATTATTAAAATTATATATTATATTAGTAAAATAAAAGCCTGCTGCAACATAATTACTATCAATAACATTTTCAAAAAATACAAAAAGTTTCTCTATTACATTTAACTTTTTTTCAATAGAAAGTTTTTTAAATTTCTTAACTGGTGATTCTAGTGTGTTAATTGCCACGTATTTATCATAATTCCAATAATCAAGTAAACATTCTCCTTCGGCATATTCAAATATAACTACAAACAAATTATCTTTAAAAAAAGAATCGATATATTTGATTAAATTAAAGTCTTTTATTCTTTTATATTTATCAACAGCACTCATCAATAATTTTACAGATTCCTCGGGAGTCAATCTTGCTTCTATAGTATTTGCTCCTGCTATTTTAAAAAAATACTTTTTATCATCTTTTTCTACACCAAAGCATATACAACCACTACTAGTTACATCAAGAACGAAGAAAACCTTTCCATACTGACTTAACCAAGAAAAGTCTTGAAATTCTTTTAATGTAAAAGATAATCCATCTATTTTTTCCGCAACCATTATTAACCTCCTATATTTATTCAGTTATACACTAATAAAGAAAAATCCTACGCTTATATATTACCATAAATGCAAAGTCTTTTTACAAAAAAACAGATTAAAATCTGCTATTAAAAAATTCTTACAAGACTAAGATCTACCACTTCGTTGTTTCTATAAGAAGTAATAGCATCAATTATCCAATCATAATATCGCAATTCATCTTCCATCTTTACTATTTCTTCATATGAAAACCACTTAACATCTAATATTTCATCACTATTAAACTTGATATTTTCTTCAATTAACTTAGTGGAAAAAATAATAGTAACTACATTATTATCAGGAATCAAAGTATTACCCAAACGTAAAATACCAGAAAGTTCAACATTACAACCACATTCTTCAAAAATTTCTCGCTTTGCACCTTCAAATATTGTCTCATTACAATCCAAGTGTCCAGCAGGTATATTCCATTTACCAAAAAAGTGCTGATTTGCTTCTTGTACTAATAGAAATTTACCATCTTTCTCAATTATTCCACCTACTATTAGTAATAACATCCAATTATCTCCTTAAAATATAATAATATAAATATTCTATTTAACATCTAACGATTTAACTTTTTGATAAACCTTTTTATGAATATCATCAATAGAGGCAAACTTATTCCCATCGGGAGCACAATCAACATCATCCCAACCTAGATAATCGGCAATCCACATAGAATTTTCATAAACTCTTTTCATAAAATCTAAATCACGCTCATGAATATCATTACTAACACCAGGATTGCCAAAACGCTTATTTCGTAATTCAGTAGTTAACTCAAATGGTGCATGTAAAAAAATAACCTTGTCTGGTTCAGCAATTCCCAATTTGTTATATTCAAAGTCACGTACATAATCAATAAAGCGCTTTTTCTCATCTAAACTAAGATAAACGGATTGATAAATCATACTAGACGTAGTATACCTGTCTAGAAGAATAAAGCCACCATTTTCATAAATATCCCCAAGATTTTCAGACCACTGTGCAGCCCGGTCCATGGCATAAAGAGTATTAATAAAATATGGTGACAACTTACTTTTATCAGTGCCAAGCTCACCTTTCAAATACTTCACAATTAGCTCCCCAAACGATGTATCATATGTGGGAAAATGATGCATATAAACATCAATCCCATCATTATTCAAATGTTCTTTCAAATATGCTACTTGTGTAGACTTTCCAATACCGTCGCCAGAACCTTCTATAACAACTAAATTACCTTTTTGCATATTCAACACTCCCTCTTACAAAAATATTATAACAAATAAATGTTTCAAAACAATACTATGAGTAAATTACATTATTATTAAATTCATCAACTATATGCTTTATTTGTCTATTGCATTCTCTTATCTTATTTATCGTCATATTCTTAAATATACGTCTTTTCGAATATTCAATTTCTAAATCATATACTTTTACTAACAAATTAGTTAATTCACGAAAAGAACCACTTTTTCCCATAATATTATCAAACCAATCAACAACATCATCAACATTCCCATCTATTCGTAACTGTTCTAATGTTTTAATAAAAGTTCTATTCTCTAGTATAGTCTTACACGCATACCCCTCCACAAAGTAAGAATTAGAATCATATCTAGTACCAGTTTCGGAATTTATAGCATAAATAGTATTAGATATATCCCTATCACTAATATCAAAACTTTTTATAATATTAATTATATCAGAAGTCTGCTTAGTATTAATAATCTCCTCTAACATATAAGTATTTTCTTTCTCTACAAATCTTAAAGTTCTTTTATCATATATCATATGACTAATACCAGTTCTTAAGTACAAATAACTTCTATCAGTTTTAATTTGATTGATATAGGAATTTACAGCATGATTATATTCATGAATCAAACTATCTAATAAATCAACTACTTGTAAATTGCCATAATTATAAATAAATATATTTTTAGAAGAAAAAAATCTATTACCATTACGATGTGGTCTAGCATAATATGATGCTTTCTCATATAATCTTTTCTCATTACTTATAACTATTCTCACATTAGAAAACACCTTTAAAATTAACTTTTCCCTCTTCATTCCATATTTAACTATAAAAGCAGGAATTATTAAATAAAGAAAATGCCTAATATTACTATCATAATGATACTTATCAGAGATTTGATCAGCAATCTGTTTTTCCTTTTCTATTAAAAGTTTATTATCCATGAACTTCCCTACCTACTATAAAATCTATTATTATTTTATCTCGATTTAATAAAAAAATGCAATACATAGTGTAAATAGGAAATCACACCAAAAATTAACTATTGAAAGGTTTAGTTATTTTTATTGTAAACATTTTATTTCTTCTACCACCATAAATATCCGATATTATATCATCACCAATGACAGCTATCTGACTAGGAGCTAAATCGAGCATATTGGCACTCATCAAAAAACTTCTTTTTAACGGTTTGTGAGCAAAACCAATATACTCAATCCCTTTACTCTGCAAAGTAGTTTTCATCTTCTTATCAATCCCATTACTAACAACAATAACCTTTAACTTTGAAGTTATCATATCTAACCATTTACTATTTTCTTCAGGAATGTCTCCCATATTAAATCTCAATGTACCATCAACATCAAGAATAATACCCCTTATGCCATAACGATTAATTAAAATATCAACTTCATCCGCAGTTATTTCAGTAACAGATTCAAAAACCAAATCTGGTTTAATAAACTTACCAAAAGCATAATTTATACCATAGTATAAAACATCATCTAAATACAATTTTATTCCCCCTAAATAATCATTCATATATATTCACCCGACAAAATTAATAAATTTTATTCACTTCTTAAAGCTTCTACCGGATTCTTCTTACTTGCTATTCTTGCTGGTAACAAACCACCAATTGTAGTTAAAATAACACTTATCAAAATTAATGATATAGCATGAACAATATTTAATTTAGCAACGCTTGCAAGGCCTGATAATTTTTCAATTACGCGATTAATTGGAACCGTTAAAAGAATTGCTGTAATAATACCTATTAATCCTGATGAAAAACCAATAATAAATGTCTCAGCATTAAATACTCTACTAATATCCTTCTTTCTTGCTCCAATAGCTCTTAATATACCAATCTCCTTTGTTCTTTCCAAGACAGAGATATAAACAATAATACCAATCATTATAGTAGATACAATCAAAGATATAGCAGAAAAAGCAATTAAAACAATAGTTATTGCATCCATAATACCACCGGACATCTTAGTAATTAGCTCTGCCTGATCAATATACAAAACTTTGTCTTCATCATTTTTCCCCTTATTATATTCATCTAAATACTTAACCAAATCATCTTTAGAATCAAAATCCTTAGGATATATTTGTATAATATTAGGTACAGCATCAGCACCTAAATAAGATAATACTTGCTCTTTTTGAGCAATACCATCTTCAGTATCCAATTTAAATTTCTCCATAGTAATAACATTATAATCTTTTTCTTTTTGCTCTCTAACTATATCAGATTGATCATTTTTTTCAATAACAAAATCCATCATAGGTTTCATATAAACAAAACCAGTACCAGACATCTTAGCAAAATCACTATCTTCTTTACCCCTTATAATAGCAGCAACTTTTAAAGTAATAGCATTTTCATTATTAAATAAACTTTCATAATCAGAATTTGGCAAGTAATTAATACTATTTCTTTGGTAATAATCATCATTTAAAATTATCTTAAACTCTTTACCTAATATATCATTAAAAGATATTTTAGAAGAATCATATCCCAAACTCTTTAATATCTTTTCATCTACACGATTCTTAGAATCAACAAGTAAATATATATCGTTCCTATTTGAAGTTAATTCGCCCTTTATAACTTCAAAATTATTTGTCATTATTTCTGAAATAGTACCATCAACATTAGTAGGAATAGGAAATAATATTTCATTAGAATTTAAATAATTAACATTACCATCTACCTTAGTAAGTAAATTTAAATTAACAAAGCGCTGAAAAGAAATTCCCCCTATCAACTGCTCATCAATATTATTTATATGTTCTAAATACTCTTTAGTTAAAATATTCTTATGCAAAGAACTTTGAATATTAATTAGTGGGTAAATCTCTTCTTTTTTAGAATATTCTTTTAAATTCTTTTGTTTATCATTAGATTTTAGACTTTCACCACTCATATCAATAGATTGCTCACTTATAATTATTGGTGCCTGAGATAGAGTATCTTTTTCAAATTTATCAATTTGAATTTTAAATCCATTAGATAAAGAAAGTATTAAAGCAATTCCTAATATTCCGATACTAGAAGCTATTGCAGTCAAAAGAGTTCTTCCTAACTTTGTCAAAATATTATTAAAAGATAATTTTAAGGCTGTTAAAAAGCTCATTGATGTCTTCTTACTTTTTTGCTTTTCGACAGAAACCTCAAATTTAGTATTATCTGAGCCATCATAAGGATTAGAATCATCTACAATCTTTCCATCCTTTAAACGAATAATTCTGCTAGAATACTCCTCTGCCAATTCTGGATTATGTGTAACCATAATAACCAATTTTTCTTGTGCAATTTCCCTAATTATATCCATTATTTGAATACTTGTTTCTGAATCTAAAGCACCAGTAGGCTCATCAGCCAATAAAATATCTGGATCATTAACAAGGGCTCTAGCTATAGCAACTCTTTGCATTTGCCCACCAGATAACTGCGAGGGTCTCTTTTTTATATGTTTAGCAAGTCCAACTTTCTTAAGCGCACTTATAGCCTTTTTTCGGCGTTCTGATTTAGAAACTCCCGATAGAGTCAAAGCCAATTCAACATTAGCAAGAACACTCTGATGCATAATAAGATTATAACTTTGAAAAACAAAACCAATTCTATGGTTTCTATAAGAATCCCAATCTTTATCCTTATAATTTTTAGTACTAACTTCATTTATTATAAGTTCACCATCATCATACTGATCAAGTCCACCAATAATATTAAGTAGAGTTGTCTTTCCAGAACCACTTGGCCCTAAAATAGAAGCAAACTCATTTTTCCTAAAACAAATACTTACATCATTTAATGCTTTTTGGACAAAATCATCAGTCTTATAAACTTTAGTTATCTTTTTTAGTTCTAACATAACATACCTCCCTCAAATATATATGCAATATTTATATAAATCATAATTATTATTACCGCATTCCACCACTAACACTAATAGTCTCTCCAGTAATATATCTAGATTTGTCACTAGCTAAAAACAAGACGACATTAGCAATTTCTTCAGGCTCTGCAAATCTTTTCAATAAAATTCGCTCTTTTTCTTCTCTTAAATAGGATTTAGGAAGTTCTGAATTCATCAAAGTATCAACCCAACCGGGCGCTACTGCATTGACGTTTACCAAGGGTGCAAATTGTATAGCGAGATTTTTAGTTAAATTTATTAGAGCTGCCTTAGAAGCATCATAATCAACACTATATGGATATGTCGTGTCAATACCATTAGTCGATGAAATATTTATTATCTTACCATAACCATTTTTTACCATTAGCTCACCAGCAATTTTAGATGTAAAGAAAGCACCCAATAAATTAGTATTCAAAGTATCTTGCCAGATTTTAGCCGTCTTATCATGAAAATCCGTATCAATAGCAATCCCAGCATTATTAACTAAAATATCTATCTTACCAAACTCATCAACAATTTGCTTGAACATATTCTTAACTTCACTCTCTTTTGATACATCAGCCTTAATACAAAGGCATTTTATCCCATATGAAGAAACAATATCATAGGCTACACTAGCATCAATTTCACTAGATTTATAATTTATAATAACATGAGCCCCTTCTTTAGCAAAAGAAACCGCTATACTTCTACCAATCCCCCTAGATGAACCAGTCACTAAAACAACTTTATCTTTAAAATCTAACATATTCACCCTCACTAACAGCTTTAATAGCATAAGTTTTTACAATATAATCAAATATTTCATTATACGTTTTTACTGATGAAAGCTTACAGTCGACTTTTCCAAGTGAAGTCTCATCATCAAAAGTATCTAGATAAACACAATCCTCATAAAGTGCACATCCATCACCAATCTGCCCAAAAATGACAGGCTCTTTCTTTTTAATAACATCTATATCAACAAAATAAGTCTCAACATTACTATCGCATTTTCTCGCCATAATGTCAAAATAAATATTATTTTTTTGGCTTTCAAACTCTTCTCTAGTAGACATGTATAAATTAATAATATGCTTTCCTTTTTTTGCTAGTAATATATACTCACTTAAATAATTGATTTCTTTATCACTATCATTGTAAGTATATGGACTATATACCTCAATAACTTTTCTAACATTACTTATATCATTATTTCTTCTCGATAGCCATGAATAAGTTTCACTTATAGAGTCAAATTTAAATACCCAGTCACTTGGCTCTGCCTCACAATATTCTGTATCATAAGTCATTTTATCAATTGTTTTACCATATATAAAAGATATTATTATCTCTGTAACCAACTGATAAACGCCATCTCTATACAAATATTCTTCTTGTGCCTTAGTATAATAACTATCATCATTTATCAAGTTTGTTATAAGTAAATTGCTCTTTCCTTTTAATGATTTTATACTTACCTTTTTATCAGATATAATTAAAACATCATTACTTAATTTTAAAACACTATCATTGACATCAGAACTATTAGATATATATATTACCTGGTCACTTTTTCCAACATCTTTTTTATCAAACGAAGAATATACACAAAACTCTAGCATCTCCTGATTTAATCTATATTCAATAGCCTTTAATACTTTATTAACCTTACTAATTATTACTATCATAAAAACCTCGCTTTAACAATTATCTTTTTCATACAAATAGCAATCAACATCATGAGAATTAATTACCCCTATTGCTTGCAAATAAGAATAAACAATAGTAGTACCAACAAATCTCATTCCTCGCTTTTTCAGATTCCTGGATATTTTATCAGATAAATCAGAAAATGTTTTATCATTCTCATAAATTATATTACCATTAGTAAATCCCCATATATAGTTAGAAAAGCTTTTATATTCCTTTTGTATATCCATAAATATTTTACTATTAGTAATAGAAGCTTTTATTTTTAATTTATTTCTAATAATATTTTTATTCTGCAATAAACTATCAATCTTATTATCATCATACTTTGATATTAATTCATAATTAAAATTATCAAAAGCCTCTCTAAAATACTCACGCTTATTTAAAACACATTCCCAAGATAGACCAGCTTGAAAAGTTTCTAAAAGAAGCAATTCAAATAACTTACTATCATCATAAACAGGATGTCCCCACTCATTATCATGATAATTAACATACTTAGCATTAGCTAAATTACACCAAAAACATCTTTTTCTATCCATAAAAACCTCATTAAAAAACATTTATATTTTACCATAAATATACTAAAAACTATAGATATATTATAAAAACCAAAAAAATTAGATTTTTAATCTAACTTTCTTTTTTTATTTACTACAATATTATTTAATATAATAAAGAAAAAGCTAAACAAAATTATAATAAACATATTTATAAATATTGGTCTCATACTAGAAAAACTAATACTTTCCATAGTAGTTAATAAATTATTTGATTTAATATAATAATAAGTAGGTAAAGCATGAGCAATATTTAAAACCCCTGTTGGCAACATCTCTAATGGAACGAAAGCACCACACAAGAAAGAAGAACCTAAAGCTACTACATTAACGATTCCACTAATAGCATTCTTATTTTGTACTAAACTTCCAATAAATAATGCCATAGTAGTTGCACATAAAGTAAATAAGAAAGAATTTAGCATATATACAAGCCCATAACTAGTAAACATTATTTTTCCTATTAAAAACCAGCTCAATATCAAATAAAATAACCAAACAATAGTAGAATATAAGCAATTTGATAACAATAATAATCTGTTATTCTTCTTATAACTAGTACTACTAATTACAGTTCTTTTTCTAATCTTTTCATTATTAAAACTAGAAGAAACAATACAAATTACATATATCAAACAAGCAAGTATACTATAACTCTCAAAATTAAAATAAAAACTCGCTTTATCAACAGCAGACTTATCAACCTTAGATGTCATCACAACATTACCCTTCTTATTTAACGTTTTATTTACCTCTTTTAATAATTCCTTCTCATCAGAAATACTTTTCTTATATATATTAGCAACATTTATATATCTCTTTAACATCATCTCAGCCAAAGAAGCTTGATAATCGCCGGCTGACTTTACGTTTAACTCCATATCACTACTAAAGAAATCATCATGATATCCCTCAGGAATATATATTACATAATTTACATCTCTATAAAATATTGCATCATTGATTGCATCTTCAGACTCATCAAGTTCAATATATTTACAATTTTTTTTCATATATTTTATCAAGTCTTCTGTAATGCCAACTTCTTCATCGTAATTTACAATATATATACTCGGTTTACTAGATACAAAATTTACATTATTTTCACTAGTAGACATATTCAAACCACCGAATACTAAAAGTAATACTGTATACAAAATAATTATAAACTTATTTTTATTTAAAATTTTTAGAAATGTTTTAAATACTGTCATATTTTTGCCTCCTTAGACTAAATACTGATAGTAATAAAAGAATAAAAGCAAAAATACACAAGCTAATTACATCAATCCAATATCGGTCAAATGTATTGTAATAGTATAAGGCATAAAAACCATCTGTTATCATACTAGCTGGATTAATCTTATTAACAATTGGAACAAATTTATCAATATAATATTTTAATGTTATACCCATCATACCAGATAAAAAGCATCCTAGCATAGTATAACCTAGTAGTATACCAACTTTTGTATTTTCACTAGACTTAAATAATGTACTAACAGCAACACCCATAGCTAAGCCAGCTAAGCTTCCTACAGCTGCCAATAAAGCTACTAATAAAACATTATCACCAAAATCAATGTGTAAAATAAATATAAGGTACATAAATAATATAAATAAACCAGCAACTTGAATAATATAACTAGCTAAAACACTACTCATAATAGTAACAGACTTCCTAGTTGGCGAAATTGAAACTCTTTTACCAATATTAGTCATATTAGGAAGATTCTGTCCTATCGCAACCATACTAATGATACCACCATATAAACATGTCATTGCTATCAAAGTATAAAACTCTATCATAGCAAAATCTAAATTATTATTAGAAACATTCTTAACATGAGTATTACTTTCAACAACCATAGTCGCAACATTTTGATATAACTTTTCATAATCAATAGCATAATTACCTAAAGCTATTTGTTTTTTTATTTCTTCCTCTGATAATCTTTTTATCATAATATTAGATTGAACAACTTCTTCAGTAACATATTTAAAAATAGTTTGATTTATACCACTATTACTAAATACTAACTTATAGTCATCTTCATTAAATTCTAAATAACCAACAATCTTATCCTTTTCTAGTAAATCTTTAGCTTTTTTTTCAGTAGTATAAACTATATCAAATAGTCTATCTTTACTCCTCTTATCACTTAATCTCTTAAAAGACTCTTTATAAATTGCATTATTATTAAAATCATCATTTTCTACTATAGCTATATCAATAATATCTAACTTCGTGCTATCAGTAATATTAGAAAAAGCCATGTTAAAAAACGTTCCTAAAATTATTGGAAATGCAAATGTCCAAAATATCAATGCTCTACTTCTTAATAAAGTCTTTAGTGAATACTTTAAATTATGTAAAAACATCTAATCCCTTAATTCCTTTCCAGTTAATTCCAAGAATACATCATTAAGAGTTGGTCTCTCAGAAAAAATCTTATTATATTGAATTTTATTTTCTTTAAGAAAATCTATAGTATCTACTAAATTATTCTTACCATTTTTATATTTAATCACTAAAGTACTATTATCAAAACTTACATCATCAACATTTTTTAATTTTTCTATCATATCAATATATTTGCTATCTATAGAATTAAGCTCTACAGTAACCTTTTCTACAATATTAGCAAGCCCCTTTAATTCATCACAAGTACCACTAGCTAAAATCTTTCCTTTATCAAGAATTATAACTCTATCGCAAAGAATCTCTACTTCTTCCATATAATGAGTAGTATATACGATTGTTGCCCCATCATCGCGCAACTTCTTAATACCATCTAAAATATTATTTCTACTTTGAGGATCAACAGCAACTGTCGGCTCATCTAAAAAAATTAATTTTGGTTTATGCGCAATACCACAAGCTATATTTAATCGTCTTAAAAGCCCTCCAGATAACTGTTTAGGCAAATATTTCTTAAAATCATGTAACCCTACTAAATCAATAGCATCATCAATATATTTTTTCCTTGTCTCTTTATCTGATATATATAATCCGCAAAAATAATCAATATTATCGTAAACGCTTAATTCTTCAAATACTGAAACATCTTGAAAAACCACCCCTATCTTGCGCTTTATTTCATAAGCATCAGGACTCATTTCCTCTGAAAAAATATTAATATTACCCTTACTAAAATTTAAAAGAGATAATATACAATTAATAGTAGTTGACTTACCAGAGCCATTTGGTCCAAGTAGACCTAATATTTCACCATCATGTACATCGAAAGATAAATCATCTACTGCTTTGTTATTTTTATATTCTTTAGTCAAATTTTTAACTTCGACAACGTTTTTCATCAATTCCTCCTACAAAAATCAATAATAATTGATAACAAAATAATTATACAAAACACAAAACTATAAGTAAATACGCTGAATTAAACAGAAAAAAGATTATTTATTATCTTATATTTAGATTTATCAACACTCTTATTTCTATCCATCAAGCGAACATCAAGTCCCTTCTGTACAGCTATATCTAACAGCTTTTCATTATCATCAACAAATATAGCTTCTCCAACACTAATATTAAAATCTTTAATTGGAAAATCAAAAAAAGCACCATTTCTCTTCTCTAAACCATAAACAGAAGAGACATAAACTTTGGTGAAAAACTTATATAAATTATAGGTCTTTAAATAAGGGATTACAGATGGTAAATTATCTGTTAACATTATTAATGTATATTTTTCTTTCAACATAGTAAGCTCTTCATAGACGCCATCATATAACGTATATTTATCATTTTTATACACCCTATCATAAGCAATTTTAGCAACTACATCCATATCAATATTAGTATAATCACAAGCAACTAAGATGTACTTGTAAAAATCTTGCAGCATAGCATATTCTTCTTCAAGTGTTGTAATTTTCAAAGATAATATAGAACCATAACTATTACAAGCAAAATCAAATTTATCAATATTAAACTTTGTCATATCAATAAGCTCATAAAATTTTTTAGTCAACAACCAAGAACCTGTAGTAGGACCAGCAATGACTTTACCAAAATCTAAAATCAAATATTTTTCTTTCATAAGCACCTCATCTTCTATTAATATTAAACAACATTATAAACATAAAAAAAAGTCCTTACAGACTTTTCAATCATGATTATTTCTTCTTAATTTCCTTATTGAATACCCACTACCAGATTGATAACCAGACTTTACAGAAGATGGAGTTAAATTGATACTAGGAATAATAACTTTGTTATCCTCACCTCTATTCATAACAATAGGTTTAACCTCATCAACAAATGATAATCCCACGCCATGTACTGCTTGAAAAATAAAATTAATATCATACTCACTCAAGTAGTCATTTTCACGATAAAATGACATTTGTCTATGAGTTAAATCTCTAACACTCAAAATTCCTTGGGATTTCAAAAAGCTAACTAAGTCATCCGAAAAGCCTAAAATAGATATATCACTATCATACTTAAGAGCCATATCATTAATAAGATTTATTCCTAATTCAGCTGCTTTAGCCAAAACAGCATCACATTCCTTTATCGGGTGTATGATTAAAAATGTCTTTAAATCCTCAATACTACCAACACTATATTTATCAACTCTATTTCTTAATAAATCGTAAATGTGACAAATCCAACCAATTGAAGAATTATTTATTTCTTCTTCTGTAGAACTAGCAACAACAAAAGCCCTTTCTTGTGGAGTAAGTTCATCATAAAACTTTAAACCTAAAGAATGAATAACATTAGCAATCAAATCAAAGCTAGTTTTTGTTATCCACATATTATTTAAATCAGCTTTATTAAAACATAATAAATCTCTTAGAGTAAAAATATTATTCTTCTCAAGACGCTTAAGGACTCTACTAGGTAATCCAAGATTATAAATAGAATCATTTTTAAAATCGGGATTAACTATAGCAGAACTCATTTTACAAATAGGTTTGTGATTATTTACTTCTAAACGCATAGGAAGAAAACTATAGCCATATTCCATAAGATCAACGACACGTGATTTTTTTTCACCTAAGAATGTTGCAATTTGTGTAATATCTTGCTTAGTACCATTATCAAACAAACCTACTTCTTTTCGAAAAACTAAAGTAGACTTTTCGCCCAATGGATATACTTCCTTTTTTTCTAAATCAGATAACTCATCTATAAATACGTTAAGGTTTCTCTCGTCAACTAAAACAAGATCATCAAATTCACAAAGTATGCTAAGTAAATTACTAGCTACTAATTTTCTAATATCTTCCATAAATCCCCCTAAATTTAGTATGTATTATACCACACTTTTTGATGTTTTGATATAAAATATATAGAAAATCTTTAATCAAAAAAAAATAGAAGGTTTACCTTCTATTAACTATAGCCCAATGCCGTTTGTGCAGCAGCAAACTTTGCATTATCACCTGAATTCCAACTAGTATATTCACTATTTAACCAAGTATAGTAATTATGCCAGCTACCAAGATAGTAACGTCTTCCAATAGTTTCTCCTTTAGTACCTGTAATCAAGAAAGATATATCTTGATGAGTCCTGTACGGATCAATCAATATATTGTTCGTCTGCTTACCATTGCCACCATTATTAAAAATCATATATTGATAAGCAGAAGGATCAATAACAGTAGAATAAAAGTCATTAGTTTGCTTAGTTGTAAAGGCAACACCAGGCCATTTTTTATTCTGCGTAGTCGTACTACCAACCGTTTTAAACATATATATATACGGCTGATATCCACTTCTAACATTGGAAAATACCCTAATCTGATTAGAAGCAGTCGGAGTATATAATTCCGGAACCCACACAGAACCCATTAAAGCTGGCGTTAATGATATATCTACAGTCTGACGCTTAGTATCATTAAAATCAGCAAAAATCATTCCATCATATATAGTATAATCTTCATTAGCTGCAAAAGTATAAGAATATATATTTTTAGTAGAATCAGTCAAAGTGGTAAGCACTCCTGGCCAATTAGCATTGTTAACACCACTATTTGTCGAACTAAATAAGAATATATTTACATAATGACCAGATGACCAGTCGGCCGGCAATTGAAAATATACGGTCCTTACTTCCGTGAAATTAAAATTAACCAATCCACTCAAAGCAGCATTCCCTTTATATCCATCACCATAAGAATAGGTAACATAAAAATTCTTAGTTTCACCACCCTTAATTATATCAGTAACAATTAAAGAGCCATCACTAAGCGTTGGAACAATATCAACATTCGAATAAAACATACCATTATTAGAACCGGTACTATCATAATTAACACCATTCAACTTATAATTATAAGCTGTTGTATTCTTTACCGTAACTAAAAGTCTTACATTAGATGAATTATCCGTTGTTAAATTAATATCTGTATTTAAAGCTGTTCCAACATAATTAGTTATATCAACACTTGCTCCAGAAGTCATAGAAGCAACAGAAACATTTGTTATAACAATGCCTTGTTGTCTATCTAATGAAGCATCACCCTCAACTGACAAGTCAACAAACACCTCAGCATAACCAATACCTAAAGTCAAAGTAGTTGCTACAATAAATAAAATAATTGCTAAGAAGAACTTTAACTCTTTTCTTTTTGAAAAATACTCCTTAATATTTTTAAATATTTTATTCATCATCACACCCCCTAACTACTCTTAACCGCACGAATAGAAACTCCAATATCTGTAGACTTATTCGCGTCAGTTGAAACTTTAATTGACTTAATTTTTATTACCAAATGTGCAGTTGCTCCGGGAGCTAAGGTAGTAACATTATTCGTTAAAGTTGCATCATAAAGATTAGAAGTGACACTGAAAAACTCACTATTACTATTAGTTGTATTAATAGTAAAATTAGCATTTGCAATAGTACTGTCATTAACAATACTATATTTTATAGTAGCTACATCCCCATAGCCCTTCATACCAGAAACGCTAAAAGTAGCCTCATTTTGGTCCTCTCCAGTAATGGCCATATTAGAAAAAGCAATATCATTAGTGGATCCAGAATATTGCTCAATCTGATCAAATCTTACTGAATAAGTATCTACTATTGGTTCCCCAGTCAATTTTGCCGTTACCGTACCACCAACATTTAAATCAATACCAACAATTAAAGCATAACCTAATGTCAGAAAAGCAAATACAAATAAGAATATAAACAATAAATATAATTTTGTTTTTCTATACATATAGTCCTCCCAATAATATAAATCTATAAGATTAATCATAATAAACACTATCATAAAGATAGTGTTTATTTTCATCTATTTTAAGAATTTTTTTTCTTAGCCTTTTTCTTAGTTGATTTTCTACTATTATTTCTTCTTACGTTGCTATCTTTAATAACTTTAAATGTACTAGTTTTATCTAATTGATCATACAAATCCTCATCAGAATCTTTCGTACCTCTAATTGCATTTTCATCATCAACAATTTTGATGCTTTGCGTCTTCTCAATATCCTCTTTAATACGTTCTTTAGTATATGTTTTCTTTTCTGCTTTAACATCTGCAGTTATATCATCAACATCATAATCTGGTGCAGAATCACCATTCATTTCAGCAACGATATCTTCTATTCTTAAAGCATAGGTATATATAACACCTTCATCCAAAGGAATTAAGAAGAAAGTTCCTGTTTTATCAGAATTCTCTAACATCAATAATGGCTTATCTACAGTGTCTTTAATTTCTAACAAATCTCTAAAGCTTACTACCTTACAAATCTGAGAAGCCCCAATTGGATAATTACCATTAATCTTCTGAATGTAAGAATCATAAGTTGAAGTAATTTTTCTAATTCTGCTATCATAAATTTCTTTATAAGTTCTATTCTTCCTTACATAGGCAATATCATAAGCGATAAGAACTAATGCGATAGCAAAACATCCAAGACTTAATATTAAATACTCTGAGAAATCCCCATCATTCTTTATTAAAATATCTTTACTTTTACTATTAGCTTCTGTACCAATAATATCAAAATTGGTAGTTTTTCTAGTCAATGGAATAGATAAACTAATAACAGAATCTTTACTAATTTCATTAATTTCAGTATTTCCAACACTAGCATCAACATACATACTTACTTTTAAGGTATTAGTAGTTTCATCCAAATTATACATATCAATAAAACTGCTTAATATATTATTATACTTATTATAATCTATATTCAAAGTATAGTTAATGTTAGCACTGTTCTGAACTGTCATATTATTTGATTCATATAATACTTCTTTTTTTGTAAAAAGTGACTTTTTATTATCCTTATCTTTTACATCGAATTCAGCTTCAATTTTATATGAATAACTATATTCTACATCATCATCAGGAAACTTCAAATTATAACTAAAAGTTGCTGGTATGTAATCAATTAAAGATGATACATACTGATTACCTTTCTTTAAACACTTTCCCTCATAAAATGAATTATCTTTTAAACATACTTTATAATCAAGATTGCTTTCTTCAGTATATTTAATATACTTAGGTTCAGCTAATGAAGAATAATAGCCAAAACCAAAACATCCAGCAAAAAAGATAAATAATGCCATTACCAACAATGTCACTGAATTTCTTTTTACATCCTCACTTCTACTACTTGCCATTTTTTATACCCCTTTCATTTTATCTTCTAAACATTTGATTTAACCAAACTGTTGGTAAACCCACTTTTCTTAATTTTAACCTAACGTTACCAACTAAATTTTCTTCAGTAACATAACCGGCATCCTCCTGAACATTGTTATCACCTTTTGTATAAAATCTATACTCACCATTTACTTGCTCCTTATCTACAACTCTATGAATAACATACTTAAAATCTTTTCTAAAGACAATAACATTACCTATATCAATCTCTTCAGGCTTTGCATGAGAATTATAAATTACAGCATCACCAATTTCGATTGAACCACTCATAGAACCAGACCCAATTACTAAAATACCATACTGAAATTTACATGATATCAACATAATAAGCAACACCATAAATACGGAGACAGCAATCGTTGATGCCGTACCTATCCTTCTGCTTTTTATAGAAATCAATTTTTTCTTTTCTCCATAATTATTATCAATAAATATATAAATAACAATTGGATATAAAATCCTACAAAAAGTTTGAAAGTAAATGAATACATCTGGTGTTATAGGTATAATATACAAATATAAAATTGTTATAAGTCTGTAAATAATATTAGGTTTCATACCATAACGATTATTTACATAATTAAATAGTAAATTGCAAGATATTGATGCAAATAAAACATAACCTAAAGCTGAGAGTAATCTATCTAAACTAGTTATTCTATAAATATTAGTATAAGTAACAACGTCAGCTAAAACAGTAACTATTAAAGTTAAAATTCTAGATAACTTTGACTTATCACTTAAAAATTCATTTCTAATTACTTCTGTCGATACAATAATCATTGTTATTGGAAGAATATATCTTAAAATCACATTAAGACCAAATTTATATATTGAATAACAATAACCAGTATAATAACCAATCACATAGTAAAATACTACATAGAAAACAGCAAATATCGACATAGCAATAGTAATATCCTTTTGTTGTATTGAGATAACCCTAGACCTCTTTACCTTTAGCTTTACGAATATTGCATATATTAATAAAAATATTGATATTATTATTTTATTAGATAATAGTCCTTTAGAGAAAAGAGCAATCAGAAAAAATACAACTAAAGCTACTTCTAATAAATACATATTCAATTTATCTTTCTTCATACTCCTTACTCCTTCAGACTTAAGGCCTTATAATTGCTAACTAATAATTACTATTAGCTATGTGCTACTGGTGTAGCAGTTAATTTACAAGTTACAGTAGCTGTTTGATCAGCACTAATTGGTGTTTTATTTAATGTGATAGTAACAGTTGCTGTTCTTGTATTACTTCCGTCTTCAGATGATAAAGCATTTGCATTATCATTGATTACAGTAGAAATATCAAACCATTCAGTATTACTATTAGTTACACCTTTACCAGTAATTGGATCTACTGTAGTAATAGCTAATGTAGCATCCAAATCATTTGAAGCATTAGTTATTGTATAAGTAATAGTAGCAGTATCTCCTTCTTTTGTTAAACCTTTGATATTAAATGTTGAACTCAATCCATCAGCTGCGATTGTTACAGTTGAATCATTTTCTCCATTTCCAACAGGTGTTGCATCTCCTGTCAATGCTGCATTAGTAAATTTAACATCAAAGTTTGTTTGTTGTGCAACTGCATTTGCAGTACTACTATTAATACTTAAATCTACAGTATTGATAACAGCATAACCAACACCTAATGCTGCTACTGATGCTAAAGCTAGAGCTAAAGCACCAACTTTTTTCTTATTTCTCATTCTCCTACTTCCTTTCAAATTGAATATAGTAATAATAACTCATACATAAAATCTGTGAAGGCCAACACAAATCTACTAACCATAAGTTACATTATTACATACCAGGTAAGCCCCATTCAGTAGGCAATATCTGAAGCCTACCATCTTACCTTAAGATAATTATAAGTGATGTCGAAAAAGTTCTCAATATGTTTTGTTATAAATTTTTTTTAACTTGTAAAGTAGCATGATTAAATTTTGATATTCCATTTAAAATTAACCAAATTTAAAAGAAAAATTATTAAGAACTTGACACCATCATGTAAAGCGTACAAATACATACACTTTAATATTAATCTGTCCAAAAGAAAGGCAATTAAACACAAAAAAAAGAAAAGTTAATTTTTCTTTCCAAACCTATCAAACGGTAACAGTGTTAAGCTTGTTTTACCTAATATTTGTTTTCTATCTATCGGACCTAAAACACGACTATCTGTTGAATTAGTTCTATTATCGCCTAATACATAATATTTCCCTTTTGGAACAACGACTTCAAAATCTTTTGTAATCTCCTCTGAAAAATGTTCTTCTACTTTAACATCATTTACATATAAAGTATTGTTTTCATACTTGATCTTTTCCCCAGGTAAACCAATTACTCTCTTTATCAGATATTCGTCGTCTGCTTTCAAAACAACAATATCAAATCTTTGAATTTCTTTAAACCTATAAGATATTTCATCAAGAATCATAATATCTTTATTATGCAATGTAGGATACATAGATGAACCATTTACCTTAATAGGACTTACTACATATAATTTCAACAATAAAACCAAAATAATTACTACAATATATGATACATTTTCTTTAAAAAAAGCTTTAAATTTATCCATATTTTTCTCCAAACAATAAAAATAAGGTATATACCTTATTTTATTATTTTTGTCCTCTTTCTTTGATACGATATCCACCAACCATACCTCTAAGGAATGTAAGTTTTGCACGTCTAACTTTACCTTTACGTACAACTGTTATACCAGCAATTTTTGGTGAATGTATTGGAAATACCCTTTCAACACCAACTCCACTAGACATTTTTCTAACTGTAAATGTTTCACTTACAGATCCACCGCGTCTAGCAACTACTGTTCCTTCGAAAGCTTGGATACGTTCCCTTTTTCCTTCAATAATCTTAACATCAACCCTTACAGTATCTCCTACACGGAATTCCGGAATATTAGGGTTTATTTGTTTCATATTAATTTTGTCAATAATATTCATAAAATAATCTCCTCTCATATATGTGTTTCCATGATCTTATCTACATTATGACAGCGGATCATCACATGACGAATTTGATTATAACACAAAACATTATTAAAAATCAACATAATTCTATATAAATATAAGGTATATCACAAATATCTAATTTTTAATCTCCATTATCTTTCATTGTATAAATGTAAATAGTCATACTATCTTCAACATAGAATTTAGACTTTATATTATTTATACGTTCATAAACAATTGGTTTATCTAATGAATTTCTAGCATCTAATAATTCTTCAAAAGATTCAACCATAACAACTCTAACATTGTCAGGTATTATATAATCATTAATAGCATTAACAATTATATCATCGTACTCTTTTAAAATACTTTTCAATTTACTATTATAAGCATTATCTAAATGCTTAACCATATAAATAAAATTAAACAGATATACAAACAACAAAATATCCATTAACAAACATACAACAGAAATAAATATATAAAACGAATCAATCTTCTTATGTTTTAAATTTGAGACCAATATTTGATTTTGATTATCTAAATCTTCAGTACTAATTACAAAGGCCTCCTCTGTTAATGGTATTTTAACACTAGAAATTTTTCTAGAAACATCAGCATCTTTTAAATATAAGCCAATATCTAATTCTGCATAACCAGAAAAACCAAAATCATTAATATACTGAGAAGCTAATTCTTTATAATGTTTAAAATCAATCTCTGTATCTGCAGAAAAAGAAATAATTTCTCCACTTATATTTAATTTAGATTCATCAACTAATAAATCTTCATTTTTATATCTGATTTTTTTCTTATCTTTAGAATCAAAAATAGATAACTCACCAACAACATAGTAATTAGAATTAAAAGTATATTTACGGCTATATATTGCTTCATAACTAAAATCAAGATTTATATCATTTACAACAGATGAAACATATTCTAGCCCTTTAGATAAGCAATTATCATCACTATCAATACTAGTACAAACAGAATAATCAGTATTAGTGTACTCTGAATAAACTGTAGTTCCACCCAATTGATAGTTAACGCCCTTAAAAGCAAACAAAATACAAAGTACTAAAAATAACAATATTAAAAACACCAAAGTACATATACGAGCAATATAATTATAATGTGCCGAAAAAATAGACCTAGAGTCTTCATCAATAGAAGCATTCTGAGATTCTTCTTTATTTGGATCAAAATTTTTATAAACTTTATCCCATTCCTTATTCAAATCAATGTCAACAGCATCATCATTATCTTGAGATTCTTCATCAACATTATCATTATTATTTTGGGATTCTTCATCTACCCTATTAGAAGAAACAATAATAGGCTCATTACTATCAACATTATCCATACTATTACTAGTATTTTTTGCTTCTCTAGCAAAATCCTCTCTCATCATCTCGTCATCAATTAAAAACTCAATTGGAGCAACTGTTTCTTGTGTATCTACAACCGCCTCATCTGACTCCAAGTTATTGACCATGTCTGATTCTAATACCTTTTTATCAAGTTCTAAATTATCATTTTTATCTTCAAGTTTCAGATTTTTCTTTTTCTTCCATTTGGGAACAAAATTTTTCTTTCCTCTATTTTTATCAAAAACTTTTTTGGAATTTTTATCTGCTGTATTATTCATACTAGCTCACCAACCCATCTATTCTAATGAAAGTATAACATATTTTCTAAATTAAACAATATAATTTCATCGACTTTTGCCATTAGCCAACTCATCAAAATAAGAATTTATTTCATCAATGCGTTCCTGTGCTGTCTTTTTCAAAAAAGCTAATTGTTTAGACATGCTCTCCAATTCTTGTTGTTTTAAATATGCCCTATATCTATTTTTTATTACCAGTCTAAATCGCTCTATCTGGTTTAAAGCTTCTCTAAAATCTCCACCACTCTCATCATCACTTGTTACTAAGCCAGTAAGCTTTTTTATAAGTTTTTCATATACATATAATACCTTACTATAAGCTAAAATATGAGCCATATCTTTATCAATCACTTTTATGTTAATAATTTTTTCATTTCCAATCTTAAATCCACCCTTAGAAGACAATTCAAGTCCAGTTAAATTTATTATTTGTACACCATCAACAATTCCAATATTAAACTTGTCTTTATTCAAAATAATATTAACCACGTTCATCACTTCCTTCAGCAATTAAATCTGGCCTGCGTTCTCTAGTCCTTTTTAAACTCTCATTATACCTATATTCCGCAATTTTTTTATGATCACCTGAAAGCAATACTTCAGGGACTTCCATTCCTGCAAATACTCTGGGCTTAGTATATGTTGGATAATCGAGCAAATTATTATTAAACGAATCATTAATATGTGAATCTTCCGTAATAACACCAGGAAGCAATCTCACAACAGAATCAACCAACACCATCGCTGCTATTTCTCCACCAGTCAAAACATAATCACCTATGCTTAACTCCAAATCACATATACTCCTAATTCTCTCATCAAAACCCTCATAATGACCGCAAATTAAAATCAAATGCTTCTTAGAAGATAAATTATATGCCACTGACTGTTTATAGACTTTCCCATCTGGAGTCAGCAAAATCACTAGACTATCATCTCGTTTAATAGAATTTACACAATCAAAAATAGGCTGACAAGTTAATACCATTCCACATCCTCCACCATAAGGAGTATCATCAACTTTATTGTGTGAATCTTTACTATAATCTCTAAAATTAATTAGATTTATTTCTACTTCTCCAATATCTTTAGCTCGTTTAATAATGCTTTCGCTAAAAACACCATCAAACATATTGGGAAACAACGTTAAAATATCGATTTTCACAACATTACATCCCTTCTATTAACTTTACCACCATTTTCTCTTGCTTCTTATTGATACTAACTATCATCGGAGAATTGTACGGTAACAAATATTCTTTATCTAATAATATTCTAATTACTTTATTCTTAGGACTAGCGTAGAATACTTCTAAAACACGGCCTACTTTTCCATCAGTACTAACTACTTCAAAATTATACAATTCACTATCTAATATTTGATTATCATCAAGTTCTAAATCACTTTCTAAAAAATAAACATCATGTTTCAATAAGAATAGCACATCGTTGATATTATTATAATCATTTAAAGTAACCATGTCAAAATTCTTATGCACCCGATAACTACTAATTTTATACTTTTCATTATTAATAACTAAATTATTACCAACCCTAAAAACCTTATCTTTATATTGAAAATCACTAAGTATTCTCAATTCACCTTTTATACCATGTGTAGAAACAATCTTTCCTATATATAACATATTATCTCCCTAACTCGTACAACAATATAGAAGTAGCAATAGCAACATTTAAACTCTCTACATTACTATTCATACTTATATATAAATTTTTATCACATTGTTCTTTAACTATGTCCCTTACACCATTACCTTCATTTCCCATAACTAATGCAAAGGATTGCTTATCACTATCTCGCAATGTACGAGCATCAACACCACTATCTACATCGGTACCATAAATTGGGATATTTAACATTTTCAATTCTCTAATAGCCTCTAAACTATTCATACTTATAATATTTATATAAAATAAAATTCCTTGCGTCGCTCTAATAACTTTAGGATTATATAAGTCTACAGTATTTTCACTTAGAATTATTGTATCAACATTAAAAGCCACAGAACTTCTTATTATAGTACCTAAATTACCTGGATCTTGTATCTCATCTAAAAGTAAGATTTTATTGCCGATAATATTTTTATTATTTCTTATTCTACACACTCCAATAACATTTGTTGGAGTATCTAATATTGACATTTTACTAAATACTTCTTCGCTAACAACAGTCGACGGATAATCAATAGATAGAACAGTACCTTTTTTGATAAAAATTTCTTCCAAACACCCAGAATTAATCGCCTCAATTACTAAATGTTCACCTTCTATCAAAAATTTTCCATACTCCTCCCTATATTTTCTTTTATGTAATTTTGTTAATTCTTTAATTTTCTTATTATCTGTACTAGTAATAATCATAAAAACTCTTTCATATCCTTTCTAAACAGTTTATAATCTGGCATATTTTCTTCCACTACACTCCAAAAAGCAGCCGAATGATCACCATGAACCAAATGTGTTAATTCATGTATTATCACATAATCTAAATATTTAATATCTCGTTTAATTAATTCTAAGTTCAAGGTAATATTATAAGTATTAATATTACAAACTCCCCATCTAGTAGTCATTTTTCTTATTCTAAGTTTTGGATGCGGTATCTTTCTACTAAAATTATCATAATGATATTCTAATCTCTCTAAGAATATTTTACTAGCTTGTTTTTTATAAAATTTATAAATATCATAATCTTTACTCATATAAACAGTATCTCCGTCAAGATACAACTTATCATCATCAATATATTCAATATTATATTTCTTTCCCAAATAATAAAAACCATCATTGTTAACTTTTTTACTAAGTTGAGTATTTATCATATCTATAATCCTAGAGGAATTATTCTTAATTAATTTTTTTATATACCCAGTAGATGTAAGTATCCCACAACTAACATGTATACACAAATCCTTCTTCACCCTAATATATGTATTCTTTTGACCATATTTTCTTTCAATTATTACAGGATAAGAAACACCTTCAAAATCTAACTGCATAATTATCAAATTCCTCTCGTTACTCATTAATTATTTCAATGAATATTTTAACAGAATCAATTAAAAAGGTAAATCAATAAAATAATTTGTAGTCTACAAAGACAAAAATTATGAATAAAAATAGTATTACAAATCACTATAAATTTTAGGAGGAAAAGCAAATCATGAATATTGATATAAGAAGACATATAATTAATAACTTTAAAGGAGACGACTATGAAACTTTAAAAAGAGCAATTGATGAAGCGGTAAAAGAACAAGATGAAATAACTTTACCAGGGCTTGGCGTATTCTTCGAATTAGTATGGGAAAACGCCACAAAAGATTTAAAAACAAACATAATAAATATTATTAAAAAAAGAGTTGATAAAGGTCTAAAATAGAATACAAAAAAGAGAAATGAAAATTCATTTTCTCTTTTTATAATTATTAGAAATTTATATACACAAATCAGCTATGGCAATACTCTATAATGCTTTACAAGTTCTTTCCCTCGTTCGAACGAAGTATTTAAAGATTGTAATGCCAATTTTTCTTTCCCTAAAAGTTCTCCCGAAGAAGAATTCTCATATGATTGATAAAAATAATCCATACAATCTCTAAAAATAGCCGCCTCAGTATGTTGACGCAATAAAACTTTCAGATCAGCTTCTTCTTCACTCTCTAATACAAAAACCAAAGACTGAAATAGATCGGCATTGATTTCCTTCTCTCTTTCTATATTTCTATATAACTCACCAAGTTTATAACATTCATTATAAAGCCTTGTACCATTTCCAAATAGTTTAAGGCCAACTTTACAAAAAAGAATTAATACTCTATCTTTCCAATCTATATCCTCTTCATCAAAATAAGATTTAGTCGAAACCAAATATAGCTTTTTTAATATAAAATCCCAGTCTCTATTATCTAATTCCTGACCGTTCTCAAGCTTTTCACTTAATTTTTTAAATTGCGATGATGAAAAAATATATTCTAAATAATTATTAGTACTTTGTTCATTAAATATTGCTTTTTCATCATCACTCATCTCACTTAATAACAAACCTAAAACCATAACCCACCTAAAGTAAAATTACTTACTAAAGAGTAAGTAATTCCTGTTCTTTTTCTTTAAACTTGGCATCAATCTTCTTATTAGCTTCATTTACTAACTCTTGAATATCAGCTTCCATTCCTTTTTGAGTATCTTCTGGGAGCTCAGCTTTCTTTACTTCATCGATTGCCTCATGTCTTACATTTCTAACAATAACCTTAGACTCTTCAGCTAGTGCCTTAACCTGTTTTACTAATTCACGTCTTCGCTCTTCTGTAAGCTCAGGTATAACAATTCTGATAGTTTCACCATCATTACCAGGATTATAACCCAAATTAGCAGCTATAATAGCCTTTTCAATAGCATTTAAGCAACTTTTATCAAACGGCTTTATCAACAATTGTCTAGCTTCAGGAACGGAAATTGTTGCCAACTGCTTAAGCGGAGTCATAACTCCATAATATTCAGCAACAACACCATCCAAACTAGAAGGATTAGCACGCCCTGCTCTAACTGTAGAAAATTTCTTATCCAAACTTTCTACTGCTTTATCTAATTTTTCTGTTACTTCCATCATAATCATTTCAGTCTCCATTATTTCACTCCTTAAATCGATTATATTATAAAAAAATCCTTTTTTAAAGTAATTTTATTTAAATTACTAATATAAGAATAAAAAATAAAATTATCAAAAATATCAATAATGCAGGTAGATAAAAGTCCTTAACTTTTTCCTTAGAAAAATCCCATTTTCTGTCCTGAACACTTGCAATATTTTCATCTTTTGACTTAAATTTTTTAGGTGGATTTATATCACCCTTTGCAAAAACCTTCGTTCCAGTATTTTCGCCAATCAACTCTTGCATTAAATCTTCATCAGAAGTAATCGTTGGTTCTTCTAAAATTACCTTTCTTGGTGTTGTTCTAGGCTTTTTAACATTCTCTACCTTCTCTTTTTCTACAAAATCTTGATTACTTAACATCTCTATTTGTTCACTTATTTTTTCAATAGATGATAGTTTACTCACACTATACAACTCCCTTTTCATATATTATATACCAATACATGCAAAAAAAGAATGTTTATTCAAATTTATTTAATCACCACAATATATTATATGTACACCTTCTGTCAAGGCAAAGTCACACATATACTCCAAAATTTTTATTTTTTTTACCACTTGTTTATCTTTTATAATATCATTCTTTAAAATTAACTCACAATCAGAACGCAATTTGACAATATCATCAGAATACAAAATACACTTACCATACGGATCTAACTTATCAAATATAACTAAATTTTCATCTAAAATATTAAAAACATTCTGATTAAAATATTCATTGTCTATTCTAACACTATTTTTACTAATAAACCTTTTTTCTCCAATCCCAATATAAAAATTCATATATTATCTCCAAACTATACTTAAAAATGACACTCAACTATAATTAGGTGATTATTATTATCAACATTTTCTCTTATGTATTTTTTAAATTCATCCAACAAATTGTCTCCAGAGAATTCATGCCAACCAAAATCATCAATTATTCCACAAAGTTTAAAATTATCCAATTCTTTAATTTTATTAAACGCAATGTCTTTAATCTTACAATGATTAACCCACTTATATCCAGTAGGATTAATTAATCGCTTAGTATCATTATCCCAATCAAAGTACTCACTCCTTGTTATTTCAACACTATCATCAACTAATAAAATCTTATTACCAACACCACCAGAAATATAATAATCCCAATGAGCATTCGGATTATCCCAATATCCATAATCATTTGCGTAAAAATTCTTAACTTCATGACAATATTTTCTCATATAAACATCAAAAGTTGGGAAACGTAATTTAAAATATACTTTCTGATATATTTTTCGTCGATTTTTAATTTCATTTTTATATTTATCTATATATTCACTAGTAATACTTTGAAACACAAAATATTTGAGCTTATCACCACTAACCCCTATAACAGAAGGATCACCATATGGCAGCATCACTTTATATAGACATTCTTCTGATAAGTCATTCAAGACCACACCTACTTTAAATTTCAACTATAACATCTCCTATTTATTCCAATCAATTATACCCAACTGATAGAATAATAAACAAAAAAGAACCCAAACGAGTCCTTATATTCACATTATGGTGGAGCATAGCGGGATCGAACCGCTGACCTCCACGGTGCAAACGTGGCGCTCTCCCAGCTGAGCTAATGCCCCATAAACTGCTTAAAACTCAAGCAACACATAGATTGTAACACAATAAAAATTATTATGTCAATGCATTTTTTACTTTTTTTCATACTTTTCCTTTAAAAACGTCTCTTCTAAGACATACCCATCATTTATCTTTATTAAATGTCGATAACTTTTATAAAAATTCTCTATTTTTGTAATTATTTTTGTTTTAGAAAATTTATATTTTCTTATATAACGTTCTAATAATAACGTTTCATATTTTCTATTAATCAACTTATATTCTTTATGAACCTTATATATCAAAAAACTAAACATACAAATACAATTAATCTTAATACTACTTAAATTAATTAATAGTAAGAGTAAAATCGCTATATAACTAATATATATAGATATTTTTAAAGACTTCTTATATGGTATAAATATTGAAAAAATTATATTTAACAATTTTCCACCATCTAAAGGGTAAATTGGTAATAAATTAAAAATTAAAATACTATAATGATATGAAATTATTATTAATGAATTTGTAGGAAATATAACTATTAGAATATTTTTAATTAATTCCTGAAATAAAGGACCATTTAATAAAATAATAAATTCTTTTAAATTTGAATAATTCAGTGGAATATAAAACTTAGAAATACCACCAAACGGATATAAATATATTTTATCAACTTCTACTCCAAATAGAAAAGCTGTTAAGAAATGTCCTAATTCATGAAATACTAGTAATATAGAAACAAATATTACTGGCTTGAATGAAGCCTTCAACAAACATAAAACAATAAAAAAGTATGTAAATTTATTTATATAAAAATATTTAGATATACTTTTTATAATCAATTACATTTCCCTCTTTTTGAAAGATTAAATACAAGTAATTATTATTGACTTCTCCTATTAATTCACCTTGCCCTAAATAATCATACAATTTAACATTAATTTCTTTTAAGTTAGAGTAAAATACATCCACTCCATCAGTTTGTTCAACAATTACTGTGTTACCATAGTTTTCCTTTTCACCAATGTAAACTACGATACCCTCTTGTAATGTTGGAACTAAATAATTATCCTCCACCGTCAATTTAACTCCATCTTTATACTTCTCATCACTTATATATGCCAATTTTTCATCAAAAACAATTTTCTCTTTGTCTAACATATTATTTAACGGAATAATATTTCCAAAGTAATCATCATATATTTTTTTGAATTTCATAAATTCAGCACTGTTTTCATATACATCTTTTTTAATATTGACTTTTAAAGCAGGATCTCTTTTTATTACAATTAAACCAATTAATAATATTATCGTAGAAATAAATATTTGATTTATAAAATTCCTAACACTTTTTTTCAAAACCAACTTTTCTTTTAATACCTTTTCTCTAGTCATAATATCACCTTGATACATTGTATGAAAAAAAAAACAAATTATTCTAATTTATTTTTATTCTCTTATACTTATTAGGTATTTTTTTTATAACTGTATATAAAAATTCCGCATAGATCACATTAAGAAGTAAGGAATGAATTATCTTATAATATATATCATATATTGTAATAGGAACTAAATTAAACAAAGCAATAAAAACACTAAATACAAATTCATAAATAATAAGAAGAATTATTACATATAAACTCACTTTTATATGACAAACATCAAATCTTTTATAAACTTTTATTGTAATTAATCCTAATAAAAAGTATATTATTGCATCATAAAATAAAAGATTAGTATATAAAAGATCATAAATAAATCCTAATAAACCGACTGTAATCAAATACTGCTTCTCTTTCTTTCTATATAGAGGAAATACTATAAAGATGCTTACTAATGTGAACATGGGAGTAAAAAGTGTTAGTGAATTTTTCATATATGGTAGAAAAAGTGTTAAAAATCCATCTAAGTAGGTTGATATAAATAATATAATTATTCCTATCATTATTTGCTTACCAAAATAGATACATAATGTATACTATTAAAATCTTGTCTTGTTTTAATATAAATTGTATTACTTAAATTGTATTTATCACTTTCATACTTCTCCACATTTCCTACAAATATTCCCCCAGGGAAAACTCCGCCTAACCCGCTCGTCAACACTTCATCACCCTTCTCTAATTTAATGTTTTTATCTACACCAACTATTTTTATTAATTCATTTTTCTTATCATATCCATTTAAAATAGCAATAGTTTCTCTATCATTTGCTTTAATTGAAACACTAACTTTATAGTTAGTATCATCAGATGTAATTAACTTTATCTCTGATGAAGATGAATATACCTTAGAAACCTTCCCGATTAAACCATTTTTTGTTATTACAGCCATTCCCTCTTTTATACCAGCTTTTTTCCCCTTATCAATTGTGATTGTGTTAAACCAATAAGATTTATTTCTTGATAAAATTGTTGCATTAACAACATTATATTCCGTAATAGTTCTATTTAAATCCAAAGCGTCTTTCAATTCTTCAATTTCTTTTTCCAATGATTCATTTATATTTTTTTGAATCAAATAACTTTCACTCTGATCAATATCTTTTTCTGAATTATACAATTTTACTGGTGAAAACAAAATAACATTAAAAAAATTTGATACCTCTTTTAAAGCATTTTCCACAAAGGTTATTTTTCTACCAAATGAGAATGAAATACACAATAAAAGTATGCATACAAAAATAAAAGCAATATTTCTCATTTTTTTACTCTTTTTGACCATCGATTTATACATTAGTACCCTCCTATATATTCTTATTATAGTATTATTTTTTTATTATTTAAAGTCTATTTTAGAATGTTCCATAAAACTATAATAATTATCATTTCCCACTATAATATGATCTATTATAGGAATACCTTGAAGTTGTCCTAAAGAAATGAGCGTATTTGTAAAATCAATATCTTCTTTACTTGGAGTGGTGTTGTTAGATGGATGATTATGCATACAAACAATACTTGTCGCACTCAATCTATAGGCTTCTTTAAATATTTCTCTAGGATGTGTTAGACTTCTATTTATTGTTCCCTGAAATAATAATTTCTCTCCAATGAGTTGTTGTTTGTTATTAAAATATAAACAATAAAAATATTCTTGTTTTAAATCAAAGAACAAATATTTTGTATATAAAAATATCTGTTCAGGCGAATTCAACGTATGAAAATTATTATTCTTTCTTAAAAATATTCTTTTTCCTAATTCAATAGCTGCTAAAAGCTCAATAGCTTTAACCTCACCAATACCTTTTATTTTTAATAAAGAGTTTAAACTAACTTCTTTTAATTCACTTAGAGAATATGTATTTAAAACATCTATTGCAAGGTCATTAACTGATTTATCCTTTGTCCCAGTCTTTAATATGATTGCCAAAACTTCTCTATCAGATAACTGGTTACTTCCAGCCATTTTTAGTCGTTCCCTCGGTCTTTCACTTACTGGCAAATTTTTTATCTTATATAAATTCATAGATACACCTCAATATACATATGTGCAATAAATTTATCTATTCTAAAACTTTTTTATTAAAGCTAGACAATATTACTTCTTCTATCGTAAATATTTCTTCTGTCACATTTGTATTTTCAATAAGTATATCTAATTGATTAATATTATTCTTAAATTCATCATCATTTATTTTAATCTTGCGAAGATTAACTTTAATACCCTTTGAGTCATAAATATTCTTTATTTTATCATAATTATCTTTATTTCCTGTTATACCAACATAAACATAGTACTTATCATCTTTAAACTCATATACTTTAGGATTTATATCTCGAGTTTCTTTTTGCATACTCTCTTTATCATTATATATGCCCTGTTGAATTAAATAATATTCATCATTTTCATTAAATGTCGATAAAAGTGCAAAATCTATTTTATTATATATATTATTTCCTATAATCAATCCTGTTACTAAAAATAATACTCCGACTATTAATTTATTTTTCATATAATTATCACCATTAAAAGATTATTATATAAAAATAAAATAATATGTCGAAAAATATATTTAATATACTTATTACTATATATATGTGAAAATAAGATACCTTTTTTAAACAATAATAGATTAATTATGTTAAAATGTTCATAGATAATATTTTTACGAAAGTTAGGTGTATAATATGAAAACAAAAAATAAACTTCTTGGTAATAAAAAAGATGATGTACTTAGTTGGGATGAATTTTTTATGGGTATTGCAAAATTAGCCGCTGGTAGAAGTAAGGATCCTGCCACTCAAGTTGGAGCATGCATTGTAGGAAAAGATAATAGGATATTAT
Source organism: uncultured Erysipelotrichaceae bacterium (assembly GCA_902803685.1). Next base: position 4,516 of record CADCQR010000107.1, on the reverse strand, counting down.
CCATTGGTTACAATGGTGCCCCCAATAATTTTGACGATGATATTTTTCCTTGGAACAGAGACGGAGAAAATCTTATGCAAACTAAATATCCTTACGTCTGCCACTCTGAACTCAATGCAATCCTCAATTTTCCTGGTAGCCGTAAAGATTTAGTCGGGGCTAAAATTTATGTTGACTTATTTCCATGTAACGAATGCGCTAAAGCTATAATACAGTCTGGTATAAAAGAAGTTATATATTTATCAGATAAACACGCAGACTCAGATTCATATAAAGCATCCAAATTACTTTTTGATACATGCGGTATAAAATATAAAATATTAGATAAGAAATATCAAAAGACATTAAAAGTGCCCCTAAAAGCTGATGAAGGATTTGAATATATTGAAGAATAAAAAAGATGGCTAATCACCAACTTTTTTATTCTTTTATAACATCAGCATATTGTTTATCTTTCAAATCAATAATTGCTTTACTAATTGTTAAATTTTGCGCTAACTTACCAGAATCGCTATTAGCAACTCTTTCATTTTTTACAATCTTATCAATATTATCCCAACCATCAATTACTCTACCAAAAGTTGCATATGAGCCATCTAGATTACTAGCAGCCTCAAGACAGATAAAAAATTGTGAACCAGCCGAATCATTATCCTGACTCCTAGCCATAGAAATAACACCTTTTTCATGCTTCAAGTTATTTTCAAACCCATTAGCAGAGAATTCTCCTTTTATATTATAACCTGGACCTCCAGTTCCATTACCGCTTGGATCACCACCTTGAAGTACAAATCCTGGTACCAATCTATGAAATGAATTTTCATCATAAAATCCGCTTTTTACTAGTGATATAAAATTATTAACAGTATTCGGTGCAATATCTGGATATAATTCCATAACTACTGAACCATAGTTTTTTATATACATAGCAACTACAGGATTTTCCGTATCATAATCTAGTTTAACTTCATTACCATCTACATTATAATCAATCCCTAAAAGTTCTTCTTGGTACACTTTTTCTTTAGGTTGCACATTTGATGAAATTACCCATATGATACATATAATAACAATTGATACTACAACAAATATAATATTTTTATTCATTTAAATTACTCCTTTCTAATATATCTCGAGCTGCTACTAAACCAGTTGCTGCCGCTATTACTATATTACCTGCTTTGCCAGCTCCATCGCCTACAAAATATATATCTTCTGTATCTAGTTTAAATTTATTATTTGTTTTGATTTCGTTGGAGAAAAATTTAATTTCAGGACCATAAAGGAGTGTCTCATCATTATTAACACCAGGTATAATTTTATCTAGCTTTTCTAAACCTTCTAAAATATTAGTAACAATTCTATGTGGCAATACCAAAGCTAAATCGCCAGCAACACAATCTTTAAGCGTTGGTTCAATAAATCCTCTATTAATTCTATCCCAATTAGATCTTCTGCCACGCCTTAAATCTTTAAGTGTTTGTATTATTGGTTTTGAATCTCCTAGTACATTAGCAATTCTAGCTATACTTTCACCATATTCTCTAGTATTTGTAACTGGTTCTGTCAAATTAACTCTACTTATAAATGCAAAGTTAGAGTTATTTGACTTAATATCTTTTAAAGCATGACCATTTACACAAATATATCCATAATAATTTTCTTTTGCAACAAACCCTCCTGGATTTGTACAAAATGTCCTAATTTCATCTCCATATGTTTGTGTTTTTATAAATATAGTTGGGTCATAAATTATATTAGTAATAGATTCTAAGATTTCTTTTCTTACTTCTACTCTAACTCCAATCTCAATTGATTGAGATAAATATGATATTTTATACTTATCAGCTAACTCTTGAACCCATTTTGCACCGGTTCTTCCTGGAGCAACAATTACATTTTTACCAGATATCTTTGCACCATCGTTATACAAAACATCATATTTATAAATATTCTTTGTACTTGCTATGTCTATAACATCTGTATTTTCAAATATTTTAACTCCCGATTCTTCTAAATAGTTAGTAAAATCTTCAATATATTTTGGAAGATAATCACTTCCAATGTGTTTTTGCTTTATAAGTAATAGCCTTGCTCCTTCAATAGCAACCTTTCGCTTTATCTCCTCTGCTTCATCCATATTACAAGGAAATACTTTTGCATCCATCTTAAATTTAGTAAATATTTCCTCAGTATCTGCAACTAATTGCTCTGCTTCAGTAGGAGACATATACTTGAATAAATCGCTTTTACCTAATTTTGGTATAAAGTTTAGCTTTCCATCTGAAAACGTCCCTGCTCCTCCATAACCAGATAAAATTCGACAAGGATTACAATTGGCACATGGTATTTTTTCTTTATTCATTGGGCAATATCTTTTAGATACTCTTTTACCCTTATCAAGCAATGCTATTTTTAAACTCTTATTCTTTGTTATTAACTCATAAGCAGCAAATAATCCTGCTGGACCTGCACCTATAATTATTACATCAAATTTCATATAACCACCCTCTGTAAGTTTATCAAACTTTAAACTTTTCGTAAATATCAATATTTTTTGCTACGAGACTAGTAAGTCTTTTAACTTTTTGCTAAAATATATATGGTGACAATAATGACTAGAGAAGAAAAAAATGAAGATATTCATGAAGAAGCAGCAAAAGAAGAAAATAAGCGGAATAGAATAAAAACTATACTAAAAATCATAAAATATATATTTATCTTTTTAATAATGTTTTATGGCTTTTACTTATATGTCGAATATATATCTACTTCACAAATTATTGTAAAAGAAGAAAGAATAATCGATGAACATATACCATCAAGCTTTAACGGATTAAAAATAATCCATTTTTCAGATTTACACTATGGTAGCTCTATCGATAGTAAAAAACTAGACGAAATTATAAAGTTAATTAATGATAGAAACCCTGATATTGTAATTTTCACAGGTGATTTAATATCAAAAGACATTACTTTAGATAATAAAAAACAAGAAAAATTAACAAAAAAATTACAACAAATTCATGCAAAGCTTGGGAAATACTCCGTTATTGGTGATGAAGATACTGACAATTATTCAACAATAATGAATCAAAGTGATTTTATTGTACTAAACAACGAATATGACATATTGTACAATGAAGAAAATGAAAATATATTGTTAATGGGATTTTCTTCTTCAATCCAAAAAAATTTGGATATTGATAAACCACTAAATTATTTCAATATTACTACTGCAAATAATAATATTTTCTCTATAGCAATATTCCATGAACCAGATACGACAGAAAAAATTCTTGATAAACAATCAATTAATTTATTATTGGCAGGTCACTCCCATAATGGGAATATTAGAATTCCTTTCTTAGGTGCAGTAAAAAAAACTGAAGGAGCAAAAAAATATATTAATCCTTTTTATAAAATAAACAATTCTAAGTTATATATATCAAGTGGATTGGGAACAGAAGATGATGGAATTAGACTCTTCACTAGACCCAGCATTAACTTCTTTAGACTATCCAACTCCTAATTTTAGAAAAAAACGGGGGTTGTTTTTTTGTGGATTGCTTTTTTTTAGCATATACATTTACTTTTCCTATAGGATCACCATCTAAATAAATTACTATTTGTCCTATTTTTTCACTATTCATATTACTAATTTCTAACTTTGTTTGTATTTTATCTTTCTCTTCTTCTAACAATGGATATTCAAAAGATTCTTTTATGAATAGATTCTTATCTATTAGAGACTCATCAAATTTAAAATTGTCTTTATCAATAATTAAATACTTCTTATATTTTGAAAAATAGTATTCGTATAAGCTTTTGTGAGAATCATATATATTAGGATCATTTATTGTAACTACTGTTAAATTAAGATTGTCTTTATTAGCCGTAGTTACCAGTGTCTTTCCAGCACTCGGAGTATACCCGTTTTTTCCACCTGTACAATATGGATATGTTGAAAGTAATTTATTTCTATTGTACCAAACGTAAGATTTTTTATCCGTTTTTAAACTGTATTTTTTAGTTTTTGATATTGTCTTATATATTTTATTACGATATGCATATTTTGAAAGTAGTGCCATATCGTAAGCAGTAGAATAATTCCTTGTTTCCTCATCCAATCCATGTGGATTTGCAAAAGATGTATTTTCCATTCCAATTTCTTTGGCTTTCTCATTCATCAGATCAATAAAATTTCCTTTTTTATTTTCAATATTTTTAGCCAATGTTAAAGCCGCATCATTTCCACTACGTAATATTAACCCATACAATAAATCTTTAACCTTTATATTCTCTCCTACTTCGATATATGTATTGGTACCGTATGCTTTTAAAACCTCATCACCTACAGTTATCTCTTTATCCAAAGACATGTTTTCTATGGCTACAATTGCTGTCATGATTTTCACTGTGACTACAAAATGACGAAAACTCACCAAAATTATTGTAATCCCATATATACGTTATATTAAATAAGTTTATGTATATATTAAGGATTACTCTTGTT